>JBIOTO010000118.1:0-31945 GCA_044865945.1 Solirubrobacterales bacterium | reverse complement strand
CCCCCCCCCCCCCCCCCCCACCTCTCCCCAACCGCTACTTCAGGCCGACGATCAGCTTTGCCGTGGCGAGATCGCCGGACGCTTCTGAACCCAGCGCCAGGTATTCGATCTTTCGCAGGTACGGCTTGGCTTCCTCGAAGCCTTCTTCGCCCGCCGGCACCAGGGCGGTGGCCAGGTTCAGCGCCGAGGGGCCGTTGACGAAGGCGGCGATCGGGGTGCTGCCGAGGGCGCTGGTGGCGTCCTTGTAGGCGGCGTTGTCGGAGAGGGTCTTGCCCTGTTCCTGGAAGGCGGAGCCGACCGAGGCGAGGCCGTAGCCGACCGCGATGCGGCTGCCCTTGGCGACGACGACCACCGGCTGGCGGCCAAGTTCGGGACTGCGGATTGAGAAACCGCTCGCTTCGCCGTTGATCTTGGTGACGCCGGAGATGCCGGCTTTGCGCAGGAAGAGGCCGATGTTGGCGACGGTGTTCTGCGCTTCGCTCTCGCTCTCGGCTTCGAGCACCAGGGCGCCGGCCAGGGTCTTTTCGCTGTTGCCGGTGACATAGAGGCCGACGTCGCCGATCGAGCCAGCGATCGCTTCGAGGTCGATGCCCGCTTCCTTCAAGGTCTTCTTCAGCTGGTTCGGCGGCACCGAGCCGGGAATGCCTTCCTTGTCGATCTGGTCGATCCCTTCGTTGAAGCGCTCGCCGAATTCGGCCGAGGCGAAGGCGCCCACCGCGCTGCCAGGCAGCGTCCCGAGCAGCTCGGAACCGTCGCCCGAGGGCGGGTTTTCGCCGCTGAGGTTGGTGCTGAAGTCGATCTCGACGTGGTTGGAGCCCGGAACGACGCTGGCGACCGCGGTCGCTTCGTCGGGTTCGATCCCGAGCGTGTCGAGGAAGAGCTGCGCTTCGGAGTCGATTTCCCCGCCCGCCTGTTCGATCAGGGCGCCGATGTCGACGAAGACATCGGCCGCGCTCTCACTGGGAACGTCGGCGGTGGCGCTGGCGTAGGCCTCGTCGCCGGCGAGGTTCTCGCCGTTGGAGGCGTCGACCATTTCCTTGAAGATCGCTTCGTCCTCGGCGATGACGAGGAGCCCGTCGAAGACGCCCACCGTGGTTTCCCCTTCTCCGACGCTGAAGTCAACGCCCTCGTAGGAACCGTCCTCCGCTCCCTCTTCCTCCGCGGTCTGCTTGTCGACGAAACCGCGCGCCGCCTCTTCGTCGCTCGCCTGTATCGCGGCGCCAAAGCCTTCGAAGTCGTCCCCTTCGTATTCCCGCAGGAAGATCCCTGCCTCGTCGCCGAGCCAGGGCTCGACTTCCTTTTCGAAGTCCAGTTCGTCGCCGTCGTCGGAGGCGGAGTTCTCGAGTTCTTCGACGATCAGTTCGCCGAGGTCGTCGACATCGGCGATCTTCTTCGCCAGCGCCTCGATGTTGGCCTGCGTTTCGCCTTCGGGCCGGATCGTGGCCTGGATGAAGACCGGGGCGCCGGCGGGCGCGACGCTGGCGGGATCGGTGCCGCTGCCGCCGTCGTCGCTACCGCCGCCGCAGCCGGCGACGAAGAGGGCGGCAAGAGCCGCCAGCAGCGGGAATGAAACGAGACGGAGCCTCACGGAGCGCGGCACTCTAACGCGCCCTATGGACGATTTCACTCGACCGTGACGGTCTTGGCCAGATTGCGGGGCTGGTCGACGTTGAGGCCGCGGGCGCGGGCGATGTCGTAGGCGAGCAGCTGCAACGGCAGGATCGCCAGGATCGGCTGCAGGATCCAGTCGCTTGCGCTGACCTCGATCGTCTCGTCGGCGACTTCGGCCACCCGCTCGTCGCCCGCGGTCGCGATCGCGATCGTCTGGGCGCCGCGAGCCCGCACCTCCTCGACGTTGGAGAGGACCTTCTCCAGGATCGGGCTCTCGGTGGCGACGCTGACAACCGGCGTCGACTCGTCGAGCAGCGCGATCGGCCCGTGCTTCATCTCCCCCGCCGCGTAGGCGTCGGTCGGGATGTAGCTGATCTCCTTCAGCTTCAGCGCTCCCTCCAGGCAGACCGGCAGGCCGATGTGGCGGCCCAGGTAGAGGAAGAACTCCTGGTCGGAGTGGCGCGACGCGACCTCCCGGGCCGGCGCCTCGGTCGCCGCCAGGGTCTCCTCCATCTTCGACGGCAGAGCCTTCATCTCGGCGACCAGCTCGGTCAGGCGCTCGGGCGGCAGCGTCCCCCGCAGCTCGGCGATCCGCAGCCCCAGCAGGTACATCGCCGCCACCTGGGCGACGAAGGTCTTGGTCGCGGCGACGCTGATCTCCATCCCGGCGCGGATGTACAGAACGGCGTCGGCGTCGCGAGTCGCCTGGCTGCCCATGATGTTGGTGATCGCCAGCACGGTGGCGCCGGCCTCGCGGGCCAGCCGCATCGCCGCCAGGGTGTCGGCGGTCTCGCCCGACTGGGTCATCCCGATCACCAGGTCCTCGGGCCCAACGACCGGGTTGCGGTAGCGGTACTCGGAGGCGACGTCCATCTCGACCGGGACCCGCGCCCACTCCTCGATCGCGTACCGGCCTACGAGACCGGCGTGGTAGGAGGTGCCGCAGGCGACGATCACGATCCGCCTGACGCCGCGCAGGAACTCGTCGGAGACGTCGACGTCGGAGAGGTCGACCCCGTCGGTGCCGGGCAGGCGGTCAGTGATCGTCTCCGCCACCGCGTCGGCCTGTTCGTGGATCTCCTTCAGCATGAAGGTCTCGTAGCCGCCCTTCTCGGCGGCATCGGCGTCCCAGGTCACCTCTTCGGTCTCGCGCTCGATCGGGTTGCCGTCGGTGTCGGTTATGCGCACCGCGCCGGCTTCGATTTCGACGATCTCGCCGTTCTCGATCGGCATCGCGGTGCGGGTGTCGGCGAGGAAGGCGGGAATCGCCGAGGCGAGGAAGGTCTCCCCCTCGCCGACGCCGGCGACCAGCGGGCACTCCTTGCGGGCGCCGAGCAGGCGCCGCGGCTCGTCGGCGTGCATGGCGACGAAGGCGTAGTGGCCGCGCAGCTCGGCGTAGGCGGCGCGCACGGCGGCGGCGAGATCGCCGTCGTAGTGGCTGGCGATCAGGTGGGCGACGACCTCGGCATCGGTCTCCGAGGAGAAGACCTGGCCTTCGTCCTGCAGCCGGCGGCGCAGCTCTGAGTGGTTCTCGACGATCCCGTTGAGGACGATGTGGACCTGGCCGGAGCTGTCGTCGTGGGGGTGGGCGTTCTCCTCGGTGACGCGGCCGTGAGTCGCCCAGCGGGTGTGGGCGATCCCGGTCGCCGACGGCGGCAGCGGCCCGGCGCCGTTGTCGGCCCGGTCGTCGACCGCGGCCCGCAGGTTGGCGAGGTTGCCGACCGCGTGCACGCTCTCGACCTCGCCGTCGGCGAGCACCGAGAGGCCGGCCGAGTCATAGCCCCGGTATTCGAGCTTTTCCAGACCGGAGAGGAGCAGCTCCTCGCAGGGCCTGGCGCCCACGTATCCGACGATGCCGCACATAGAAGGCGAGTAAGGGTAGACGGCCGGCGGCGCGGGCCGGCTCAGCCGAGCTCTCGGCGCACGAGGTCCACCAGCCGCTGGCAGACCGCCTCGGCTTCCTCGGGCGTCGGGGCCTCGGCCATCACCCGAACCAGGGGCTCGGTCCCCGAGGGTCGCAGCAAGACCCGGCCGCGGTCGCCTAGGGCCTCTTCCTCGCGCTCTACCGCCCCCCAGACGGCGGTGGCGCCCTGGATCGCCTCGCGGTCGGCGACCTCGACGTTGACCAGGACCTGGGGCAGCTTGCGCATCGGCGCCGCGTCCTCGAGCCGGGCGCCGCCCAGCTCGCGCATCGTCATCAGCGCCGCCGCGATCCCGTCGCCGGTGGAGACGAAGTCGGAGGCGATGATGTGGCCGGACTGCTCGCCCCCCAGCGTCCAGCCGCGGCGCCGCATCTCGTCGATCACGTAGCGGTCGCCGACCTGGGTGACGGCGACCTCGACGCCCGCCGCCTTCATCGCCTGGTGGAAGCCGAAGTTGCTCATCACGGTGACCACCACGCCGCCGCGCAGCTCGTCGCGCTTGGCCATCCCCAGCGCCGAGAGGGCGATCAGCTCGTCGCCGTCGTGGACGCGACCCTCGCCGTCGACGGCGAGGACGCGGTCGCCGTCGCCGTCGAAGGCGAAGCCGATCTCCGCCTCGGAGGCGGCGACCCGCTCGGCCAGCGCCTCGATGTGGGTCGAACCGCAGCCGGCGTTGATGTTGCGGCCGTCGGGCTCGACCGCGAGGGCCTCGACCTCGGCGCCGAGGCGTTCGAAGATTGCCGGCGCGGCGCGGTAGGTGGCGCCGTTGGCGCAGTCGAGCACGACCTTGCGACCGGAGAGATCGAGCTGGAAAGCCTTCTCCAGCTCCCGCAGGTAGTCGTCGAGGCCGCCGTTCAGCTCGCGCACGTGGCCGGCGTGACCGGCGACCGGGGGCTCGTCCATCTTCGCCTCGATCCGCGCCTCGACCGCGTCGGCGAGCTTTACCCCGCGGCTGTCGAAGAACTTGATCCCGTTGTCGTGGAAGGGGTTGTGGGAGGCCGAGACGACAGCGGCCAAGTCGAGCCCGAGGCGCTTGACGAGGATCGCGGCGGCCGGCGTCGGCAGCACCCCGCCGAGCAGCGCATCGCCGCCCGCGGCGGCGATTCCGGCGGCCAGGGCCGCCTCCAGCATCGGGCCCGACTCGCGCGTGTCGCGGACGATCAGGACCTGCGGGCGCTCGGCCTCCAGGGTCGCGGTGGTGGCGCGGCCGAGGGACGTGGCCAGCTCGGCGCTGAGGAAGGTGCCAGCCTCTCCCCGGACCCCATCGGTTCCGAAGAGCTTGCGCGCGGTCGTCAACCCGCTCCCGTCAGCGCTTGCTGAACTGAGGCCGCTTACGAGCCTTCTTCAGCCCGGCCTTGCGACGCTCCTTGACGCGCGCGTCGCGGGTGAGGAAGCCTCGCCGCTTGAGGTCGCCACGCAGCTCGGAGTCGATCTCGGTCAGGGCCCGGGCGACGCCGTGGCGGATCGCGCCGGCCTGGCCGCCGATGCCGCCGCCGTGGACGCGGACGCGGACGTCGACGTTGCCCTCGTAGCCCGAGACGGTCAGCGGCTGCTTGACGATCGTCTGGTGCAGGGGCCGCGGGAAGAACTCCTCGATGCTGCGCTTGTTGATTTCGATCTTGCCGTTGCCCGGCACCAGGGTGACGCGGGCTATCGCGCTCTTGCGCTTGCCGGTGGCGAGGAAACGAGCGCCTTTCTCCATCTTCGCCGGCGCCCGGGTGGCCGCGGCGGCGTCGGGCTCGTCGGTCCCGGCCAGCTCCGCTTCACGGCGGGCTTTCTCCTCTTCCTCCGCTTCTAGGCGCGCTTTCTCCTCGGCGCTCAACTCAGGTTTGTCCGGCTCAACCAGAATCGGCTCCAGGTCGGCACCGGGAATGACGTCTTTTTTCTTCTCCTCGGCCTTGGGCTCGGGAGCACTCTCCTCCGCGACAGGCTCCGCAGCTACCTCCTCGGACGGCCCCTCATCTCCACCCTCCTCGGACGGCGACTCCTCAGCCACATCCTCGGACGGCTCCTGATCAGCGGAATCTGCCGCGGGTGGCGACGATGCGGGATCCTCGCCGGTAGGCGAGGAGGACGTATCGGAGACAGGACCCGCGGCCCCGTCACCCTGGTCCTGAGGCTCTTGCCCCTCGGCCTCAGTCGTCTCCTCGTCTTTGCGCTGCTCGTCGTCCATCAATTCAGTTCGTCTCCATCGGTTTGGGCTGCTGCGCCGCGTGCGGGTGGTCCGGCCCGGCGTACACCTTCAGCTTGGTCAGCTGCTGGCGGGCGAGGCGGTTGCGCGGCAGCATCCCCTTGACGGCCTTGCGGATCACTTCCTCCGGCTTGCGCTCGAGCATCTCGCCGAGCGTCCGGGACTTGATCCCGCCGGGGTAGCCGCTGTGGCGGTAATAGGTCTTCTGCGCCAGCTTGTCGCCGGTGACGTGAATCTTCTCGGCGTTGACGACGACGACGAAGTCGCCGGTGTCGACGTGCGGGGTGTACTCCGGCTTACGCTTGCCGCGCAGCGTGTCGGCGATCTGGGTCGCCAGACGGCCCAGGGTCTGGCCCTCGGCATCGACGACGTACCAGTCGCGCTGGCGGTTGGCTGGAGTGGCTACAAAGGTCTTCATCGCGCAAAAACCGCGCGGATTCACCGACGCGGCCGGGGGATGATAGCCGCATTCGCGCGGCGACTGCCTCCGGACAGTCGGCTATGCTGCCGCCCGAGCAATGCCGAATCCCGTGCGGGCCACCGTTCGGGAGCGGAGGAACCGAAGAGACCCTTGCAGGTCTCAGGGGCGAATCGGACGAATCCCGTCCGTAGCGCGACTCTTTCAGCGCGAGCCCGTCAGCTAACTCCGCAGGCGATCGAGAGAGAGGGCTAGCGGTTTGAGCAGCAAGGGGTTCGTCCGTTCCGGACTTGCCAATCGAATAGGCATAGCGACGGTAATGGCGGCGGCTTTGCTGCTGACCTGCTTCGCGGGCGCCGCTGCCGCGACGACCGCCACTGGCGGCGCCGCCACCCCGGGCGCGGCCCCAACCGCCAAAGGCAGCCCCTCCGGAGCCCCGTCGAGCGCGCCCAGCGCCGGCGCCGTCACCCTCGTCGCCGCCTCGACCACGCCCCGCAAGTCCTTCTACTTCGGCTACCGCTATCCGCGACTCACCTACACGATCGGCAGCAGTCAGCCTCAGAACGACCTGCGGATCGACGTCGTCGACTCGGCCGGCGCGGTGGTCAAGACCTTCTACCGCGAGGACGTCGCCCCCGACGTCGAAAACAAGGTCCGCTGGGACGGGGCCACCAGCGAAGGCAAACCGGCCCGCAACGGCCGCTACAGCTTCCGGATCAGCCCCCAGACCCCGACCGCGCCGGCCGCCCGCAAGGCCTCGACCTCGACCACCCTCAGCCTCGCCTTCGCCTTCTACGGCTACGCCTTCCCGATCCTCGGCGCCCACGAATACGGGATGAGCGCCGGCCGCTTCGGCGCCGGCCGCAGCGGCCACACCCACCAGGGCCAGGACATCATGGCCGCCTGCGGCACGCCGGAGGTCGCCGCCCGCGGCGGCATCGTCCAGTACTCCGGCTACCAGGGCGCCGCCGGCAACTACGTCGTCATCGACGGCCGCGGCACCGGTTACGACTTCATGTACGCCCACCTGGCCGAACCCTCGCCGCTGGCCACCGGCGACACGGTCCGCACCGGCCAGCCGATCGGGGTCGTCGGCGAAACCGGCGACGCCCAGGGCTGCCACCTCCACTTCGAGATGTGGGGCCCGCCCGGCTGGTACGAGGGCGGCTCCCCCTTCGACCCGCTGCCGTATCTCGAAAAGTGGGACGCCTACAGCTGAGTTCCTGGCCAGCGTTGGCTAAACGATAACGAGTCTCATTTTCATGTAGGGTCTTCGGCCGTGAGCTGGGCCGAACGAGCGAAGACGCGTCTGGGCGAGGCGGGATTCAGGAGCGGCGCCGCGCGGCGGCGGGTGATCGAGCTGCTCGACGGCGAGCACTGCGCGGTTACGGCGCTGGAAATCGACCGCCGCCTCCCCTCGGTCGGCCGGGCGACGGTCTACCGCACGCTTGAGCAGCTGGAGCAGCTCGACCTCGTCCACCGGGTCGACGTCGGCGCCGAGGTCGTCGCCTACGAGCGCACCGACCCGGGCGAGCACCATCACCACATCGTCTGCGTGCGCTGCGGCCGCCTCCTCCCCTTCGAGGACAGCCGCCTGGAGAAGGCGATCCACGCCGTCGGCGAGGCGGTCGAGTTCGAGGTCGTCTCCCACGACGTCCTCCTGCGCGGGGTCTGCCCCGACTGCCAGGGGAAGGGCTGAGATGTCGATCGCGATCCCCCTCGCCGGGCTGACCGTGCTCGCCACCCTGGCCGGCGGCCAGATCGGGTTGCGCTTCTCGAACCACCTGCAGACGCTGCTGGCGCTGACCGGCGGCGTCGTCGTCGCGATCGCCCTGCTCGACGTGCTGCCCGAGGGGATCGACGGGGTCGGCGACGTCGACCAGGCCACCGCCCTGGTCGCGGCGGGCTTCCTCGCCTTCTTCTTCGCCGAGCGGCTGCTGGTCCTGCACGATCGCGAGGAGGCGGCGGAGACCCTCTCCAGCGAACGGGTCGGCATCCTCGGCGCCGCCGGCCTCTCCGCCCACAGCTTCCTCGACGGGCTCGCGATCGGGTTCGCCTTCGGCGTCGACTCCGCCACCGGCTTCCTCGTCTTCATCGCCGTCATCGGCCACGACTTCGCCGACGGGCTGAACACCGTCAGCTACGTGCTGCGCCGCTCCGGGACCCGCCGCACCGCGGTCAAATGGCTGACGATCGACGCCCTCGCGCCGCTGCTCGGGGCGATCGTCGGCTCGCAGATCCAGATCTCCGACCAGTCCCTCGGTTACGTCCTCTGCGTCTACTGCGGGATCTTCCTCTACATCGGAGCCAGCGACCTGCTGCCGGAGGCCCACTCCCAGGGCTCCTGGACCCGGGTCGCGCTGACGGCGGTGGGCTTCGCGGCGATCTTCGCGATCACCCGACTCGCCGGCGTCTAGCCGCCTTGAGAACTCCGGGAGTTTATGATGCGCTCCGTGGCGGCGGGGAAAGGCCCTGGGGAAGTGGCGAAACCGAAAAGGGCGGCTGCCAAAAAAGGGAGCGCCGGGAAGAGCCGAGGCAAGAAGGGCGCGACGAAATCTGGCACCGGCTCCAAAACGGCAGCGGCCAAAGTCAGGAGCGTCGCCGAGCTTGTGGAGGCCCTCGCCGCCCGGCCCGAGAAAGAGATCGTTTGGTACAGGGGGCACAATGACTCGAGTCACCAGCTGATCCCCTCGCTGGCCCGCGCTCCCAAATCAGTCGACGCGGAGATGACGCTGGTGAAGAGATTCCGCCAAAACGCCTACCCGTTCCTCGACATGGCGCCTCAAACTGAGTGGGACTGGCTCTTCCTGATGCAGCACCACGGCGTGCCCACGCGATTGCTCGACTGGTCCGATAGCCCCCTGGTTGCCCTCTGGTTCGCGATGCAGGGCGGCCGCGACCAGGACGACGCCTGCATCTGGGCGCTGCAGCCGGTCGAGCTGAACAAACTCGCCAACCTCGATCCTGATTTCGCTCCGGACATTCCTCTCTTCGGGCAGGACAACGAGTTGGACAGCTACCTGCCCACCAAGCTGCAGGGCACCCTCGCGAGCCTCAAGCCGATCGCCGGCATCGCGTCCCGGCAGTTCACCCGGGTCGTTGCCCAGATGGGCTCCTTCACGATCACCCACAAGGAGCAGGTTCCGCTCCAAGAGGTCGCCGACGGGTGCCTGACCCAGTACGTGGTGCCCGCCGCCAGCAAGAAAGGGATCAGAAAGGAACTGCGCTACCTGAGGATGACGACGCTGTCGGTGTTTCCCGAACTGTCAAATGTCAGAGAGCTGGCCGAAGAGGGGCTGTGGTGAGTTACCGGATAGCCCGAAAAGAAGACGCGACGGTGTACAACCTCTTTCTGGAGAAGGACGAGCTCTGGCTCGACCCTCCGTACCAGCGTGCCGCCGACATCTGGCCGCTGTGGAAGAAGCAGCTCCTGATCGACTCGATACTCAACGGCTTCGACATCCCGAAGTTCTACTTCCACGACCTTTATCCCGAGATGACCGTGGGCAACAACTCCTACCGCTACGCGATCATCGACGGCAAACAGCGCCTGGACGCGATCTGGGGGTTCATTGAAAACGAGTTTCCGCTCAGCGACGACATCGAACTCGTCAACCAGCCGGACGTCGAGGTCCGCGGTCTGACCTACTCCGAACTCGCCGCGGAGCATCCTCGCCTGAAGGCCAAATTCGACTCCCGGTCGCTGGCCGTGGTCACGATCCAGGCCGAAGACACCGAGCTGATCGAGGAGATGTTCTCTCGCCTGAACGAGGCGGTGCCGCTCAGCGCGGCGGAGAAGCGCAACGCGCTTCGTGGCCCTCTGCCGCCGATCATCAGGTCGGTCGCCGAACACAAATTCTTCACGAAGAACATTCCGTTCTCCAACTCGCGATACCGGCACTACGACTTGGCGTGCAAGTTCCTCTTGATCGCGCACGAAAAACAGGTCACCGACCTGAAGAAAGGCTACCTCGACGACTTCGTCGTTCACTTTCGGGATCACGAAATGGGCAGAGAGGCCAAACAGGCGGAGAAGCTGGTCAAGACCGTCCTCAACCGCATGGCGAAGAAGTTCGTCACCGATGACGAACTTCTGAGGCAGGTCGGCACGGTGACCTTGTACTTCCTGCTGTACGCCGACCTCGAAAACAAGAAGTGGACCAAAGAGGTGGAGAGGATCCAGCTTCAGAAATTCAACGCGGCGCGTGAACGAAACCGAACCCTGGCGGAGGAGAATGTCGCCAAGGCCAATTACGATCTCTTGGAGTTCGACAGGTGGGCGCAGAGCCCCAATGACGCCGTCGCCCTGTCCTACAGGTTCAAGGTGCTTTGCGACTGGCTCGCGCGCCGCAAACCAAGGACGTAATCCTCCTAACCGAGGGCCAGGCTGGGGGCATCACCGACGGGGACCAGCACTCGTTCAACCCGCTCGACCGAGTCGAGCTCGGTCGCAGCGTCGGTCGGGCTCTCTTGCTGAGCGATTCTCCGATCGGCAGATCGAAACGTTGACTTAATCAAAGTGTTGTGGATTAAGCCAACTGAATGGTTTATACGTACCTGAGTGAGTGACGAACGGTCGCGTATCTCAATTCCCCATCTCAAGGAGCAATCATGAAGGAGCCATTCCCCGACGCCATCGACCAACGGTTGGTCCGATCGCTCGCTCATCCCCTGCGCATCCAGATCCTCGAGCTCCTCACCGACCACGTGGCGAGTCCGAACGGCCTTGCCAGTCAGCTCGAAGTCGCCCTCGGCGACGTCGCGTACCACACGCGCGCGCTCGATCGCTACGGGGCGCTGGAGCTCGTCGACACCGCCCAGCGCCGCGGCGCCACCGAGCACTTCTACAAGGCCAACCCGGAAGCCTTCGTCGGCAGCCCCAGCTGGCGCCAGGTGCCGCGCGCGGTCCGCGGCGGCGTCTCGGCGGCGACCCTGCGGACCTTCCTCGACAAGGCGATCGCCGCGCTCGAGGCGGGCACCCTCGACGGCCGCGAGGACACCGTCTTCAGATGGATGCCGCTGCACCTCGACGAGGAGGGCTTCCAGGAGATCGTCGCGATCCTCGAAGAGGCGACCAAACTGATGCTCGCCGCCCACGTGCGCAGCCAGGACCGAATCAGCGAGAACGGCGGCGAAGAAACCGTCTCGACCGTGGTCGGGATGGCAGCCTTCGAGACCGCGGGGTCACTCGAGGCTGCTTAGTAGGTGATCGGGGGAGGGACTGGTGCACCTATACGGGGGTCTGTGGCGAACTCGCTGAACGGCGTCCCTGCGGAAGCTGTCGAGAAAGGGTGTGCCGGTGGGGGTGTCATGGGCACTCAGCATGGAGCCGCGCCGGTAGCGCGCGAGGCGCCAGCAGATCTGCGATTGACGCGGCGGAGGTGCGCCCGGGGCACCCCCACCGGCACCCTCAGCCCCGCGCTACTCCCACTCGATCGTCGCCGGCGGCTTTGAGCTGATGTCCAGGGCTACTCGGTTGACGTCGCGGATCTCGTTGATTATGCGGTTCGAGACCCGCTCCAGGAGGTCGTAGGGCAGGCGGGCCCAGTCGGCGGTCATCGCGTCGTCGGAGGTGACGGCGCGGATCACGATCGGGTAGGCGTAGGTGCGGCCGTCGCCCTGGACACCGACCGAGCGGACGACGGGGAGCACGCAGAACGACTGCCAGAGCTCGCGGTAGAGCTCCGCCGCGCGGATCTCCTCCTGCAGGATCGCGTCGGCGGCGCGGAGGATGTCGAGGCGCTCTTTGTTGACCTCGCCGCCGACGATGCGGATTCCGAGGCCGGGGCCGGGAAACGGCTGGCGCCAGACCATCCGCTCGGGCAGCCCGAGCTCCGCCCCGACCGCCCGCACCTCGTCCTTGAACAGCATCCGCAGCGGCTCGACCAGCTCGAACTCGAGGTCGTCGGGCAGGCCGCCGACGTTGTGGTGGGACTTGATCGTCGCCGCGTGGTCGGAGCCGCCGGACTCGATCACGTCCGAGTAGAGCGTGCCCTGGACCAGGTAGCCGGCGTCCTCGAGCTTCGCCGCCTCCTCCTCGAAGACGCGGATGAACTCGGCGCCGATGATCTTGCGCTTGGTCTCGGGGTCGTCGACCCCGGCCAGCTTGGCGAGGAAGCGCTCCTCGGCGTCGACGTGGACCAGCGGGATCCCGAACTGGCCGAAGGCCTCGACCACCTGCTCGGCCTCGTTCATCCGCATCAGGCCGTGGTCGACGAAAACGCAGGTCAGCTTGTCGCCGATCGCCTTGTGGACGAGCAGCGCCGCGACCGAGGAGTCGACGCCGCCGGAGAGGCCGCAGATGACCTTCCCCTCCCCCACCTGGGCGCGGATCTTCTCCACCTGCTCGGCGATCACCGACTGCGGCGACCACTGCTCGACGCAGCCGGCGACGTCGCGCAGGAAGCGGGTGAGGATCTCGGTCCCGTAGGGGGTGTGGACGACCTCGGGGTGGAACTGGATCCCGTAGAGGCCGCGGTCGGGCAGCTCGCAGGCGGCGACCGGCGAGCTCGGGCTGGAGGCCAGGGCGGTGAACCCCTCGGGCGCCTCGAAGACCGCGTCGCGGTGGCTCATCCAGCAACTCTGCTCCTCCGGCAGCCCGCCGAGCAGGCGGCCGCCGCCGTCGCGGAGGACGAGGTCGGTGCGGCCGAACTCGCCGGTCTCGGCCGACTCGACCCGGCCGCCGAGGGCAAGCACCATCGCCTGCATGCCGTAACAGATGCCCAGCATCGGAATCTCCAGATCCAGCAGCTGGGTCGGGAACCTCGGCGCTTCCGGCTCGTAGACCGAGGCCGGCCCGCCGGAAAGGATCAGCGCTTTCGGCGCCCGCTCCTTGATCTTCTCCACCGACGTATTCGCCGGCAGCAGCTCGGCAAAGACACCGCATTCGCGGATCCGCCGAGCTATGAGCTGGGAGTACTGGCCCCCGAAGTCGAGGACCAGCACCTCCTCCAGCGCGCACGCGCCGTCCGCGGGCTGAGCCGGGACGGGTGCGAGCTGCTCAGTCATCCGATACGGCAACCCCAGTAGACACCGCCGCCCGGCCGTTCGAGCCCATCCCGACGTGCTGCTCGTTCTGCAGCTTCTTGCCCTCGCTCATCAGCGCCGGCGCGACCATCACCTCGGCCCGCTGGAAGGAGCGGATGTCCTCGTAGCCGCAGGTGGCCATCGAGGTTTTCAGCGCTCCCATCAGGTTGAAGGTGCCGTCGTTCTCCTTGGCGGGGCCGAGGAGGATCTCCTCCATCGTCCCGTCCTGCTTGGTCGAGACGCGGGTGCCGCGCGGCAGCGAGGGATGGAAGGTCGCCATCCCCCAGTGGAAGCCGCGACCGGGTGCCTCCTTGGCCCGCGCCAGCGGCGAGCCGATCATCACCGAGTCGGCGCCGCAGGCGATCGCCTTGGAGACGTCGCCGCCGGTCCGCATGCCGCCGTCGGCGATCACGTTCACGTACTCGCCCGTCTCCAGCATGTGCTGAGAGCGGGCGGCGGCGACGTCGGCGATCGCGGTCGCCTGCGGGACGCCGATCCCGAGCACGCCGCGGGTGGTGCAGGCGGCGCCGGGACCGACGCCGACGAGAACGCCGACCGCGCCGGTCCGCATCAGGTGCAGACCGGTCGAGTAGGAGGCGCAGCCGCCGACCACGGTCGGCACCGGGACTTCGGCGATGAACTCCTTCAGGTTGAGCGGCTCGACCGTGGTCGAGACGTGCTCGGCCGAGATCACGGTGCCCTGGATGACGAGGATGTCGAGGCCGGCCTCGACCGCCACCTCGTAGTACTCGCGCACTTTCTGCGGCGTCAGCGAGCCGCAGACGACCGCCCCGCGCGACTTGATCTCCTCGATCCGCTTGGCGATCAGCTCGGCCTTCACCGGCGCGGTGTAGATCTCCTGCATCAGCCGCGTCGCCTCGTGCTTGGGCGCGGCGGCGATCGCCTCCAGTTTCTCCTCGGCGTTCTCGAAGCGGGACCAGATCCCCTCCAGGTTGAGCACCCCGAGGCCGCCCAGCTCGTTGACCAGACAGGCGGTGTCCGGGCTGACGACCCCGTCCATCGCCGAGGCGACGAGAGGAAGTTCGAAGCGGTATGGACCGAGAGTCCAGCTGATGTCGATGTCGTCAGGGTCCCGCGTCCGGCGGGAAGGAACGATCGCGATGTCGTCGAATCCGTAGGCGCGGCGACCCTTCTTGCCGCGGCCGATTTCGATTTCCAAGTTAGTCCTCCAGGGCGTGGCGTTGAATATGCCAGCCTACACTTCGGCGGGGACCTCCAAATCGTGGACGGAGACCTCGCCGAGCAGTCTCTCGACCTGATTGCGGTCGACGGTGCCGGCGCCGAAGTGCTGGGTCGACTCCGCCCCGCAGGCGACTCCGTAGGCAAGGCATTCCTCAGCAGAGCGCGCTTCGTAGCGGGCGGCGACGTAGCCGGCGACGAAAGCGTCGCCCGAGCCGACCGTGGAGACCGGCTCCAGCGGCTCGGTGTGGACCTCAAGCAGTCGCCGCGAGCTGCCCTCGCCGACCGCGGCGACGCAGCCGTCGGGACGGGTGATCGCCGCCTCGCTGGCTCCCAGCCGCACCAGCTCCAGCAGGCCCTGGGCGAGGTCGCCTTTGTCGGCGAACTCCTGGCCGACCAGCTCCTCGGCCTCGGCCTCGTTCGGGGTCACCATCGAGGCCCCGGCGCGGACCCCGGCCAGCATCGCCTCCCCCTCGGCGTCGAGGACGACGGGCACGCCGCGGCGCGAGAGGTCGTCGACCAGACGCGCGTAGAGGTCGTCGCCCGCCCCGGGCGGGACCGAGCCGGCGAGGACGCAGATCTTCGCCCCGCTGGCGAGGTAGCCGATCCGGTCGAAGAGGCGCTTCACCTCCTCCGGGCTGACCGCCGGGCCACGCTCGTTGATCTCGCTCTGTTCCCCCGAGGTGGGGTCGATCACGGCGAGGTTGATGCGGGTCTCCGAGGCGATCCGGGTGAAGTCGGTCAGCACCGATTCTTCCTGCAGCCCTTCCAGCACCCGGGTCCCGGTCGGGCCGCCGACGAATCCGCTGGCGATCACCGGCCGGCCGAGCAGGCTGAGGGCGCGGGCGACGTTGATCCCCTTGCCGCCGGCGACGGTGCGGCTCTCGACCGCCCGGTGACGGCGCCCGAGGCGGAAATTCGGCACCGCGACCGTGCGGTCTATGGCCGCGTTCAAGGTCACCGTGAGGATCACTGGCGCTTCATCCCTGTTCAGCTCCTGCGTTCGTTTCCGTGGGCGCGCCGGCGCAACAGCAGCAGCACCGCGATCATGAGTATCACGAACACCACGATCCCGATAGGGGTCAAGTTGTCAGCGACGGTGGCGCGGAGGCGGTCGAAGAAGCTGGCCTCGGGGATCGCGCGGCTGGCCCGCAGCGTCACCGTTCCGGCCCAGCGCCCCTCGACGAAGACCGTCGCGCTCCCCAGCCGGGCGCCGCGCTCGATCGGCCCCTCGACCTCCCCCGGCGCCCGCACCCGCAGGTCGACCTGCTCGCCGCGGCGGACGCCGACCTGGAGCGAGCGTTCGGCCCGCAGCGGCAGCCGCCCGCCGGAGAAGCGGATTTCCGGTTCGGCGAGGTCCTGGCCGCGACGGATCGGCAGTCGCCGCTGGTACTGGGAGAACCCGTATTCGAGCAGCGCCAGGTTGTCGGTGAAGCGGGTTTCGTCGGTCGGGGCGCCGATCGCGACCGAGACCAGCCCCACCCCCTTTTTCTCGCCCGATCCGACCAGGACGTAGCCGGCGTCGAAGGTGTGGCCGGTCTTCACCCCGGTCGCCCAGGGAGCCAGTTCCAGCAGGTAATTGAGGGTGTCGATCCGGCGCGGCGGCCGCAGGCTGCGCAGCAGCGCCGTGCGCGAGTCGGCGATCTTGGCGAAGGCGGGATCGCGCAGCAACCGCCGGGTCAGCGTCGCCAGGTCGGCGGCGGAGGAGTAGTTGCCGACCTCGTCGAGGCCGATCGGGTTGGCGTAGTGGGTGTCGGCGAGGCCGAGCGCGGCGGCGTAGCGGTTCATCTGGCCGACGAAGCGCTCCTGCGAGCCGGCCGCGGCGACCGCCAGGGTGTGGGCGGCGTCGTTGCCGCTGACCAGGATCAGCCCGTAGAGGAGGTCGCGGACGCTGACCCGCTCCCCCGTCTTCAGCCCCATCAGCGACTCGCCGTAGATCGGCTGGTACGGCGCCGCCCGAACGATCTTCTCCAGCGGCAGCTCCTTCATCGCCACGTAGGCGGTCATCAGCTTGGTGGTGCTGGCGATCGGCAGGTGGCGCTTCGCCGCCTGCGAGGCGAGGACGTCGCCGCCGCGCGCGTCGACGACGATCCACGACTTCGCTTCGATCCCCTCCGGCCCGGCCGGAGCGGCCGCGGCGCTGGGGACGAGCCAGAGCGCCAGCGCCAGGAGCGGCGCGAGCAGGCCGGCGCCGCGGCGCCTCCTCATCGCAGCTGCAGCGTTTCCCCGACGGTCAGGATCTGGGGATCGACTTCGGGATTGAGCGCCTGCAGTTCGGCGATGGGGACCCCGGTCTTGTGGGCGATCGTGGTCAGGGTGTCGCCCGACTCCACCGTGTAGGTCTTGGCCTTGGTCCGCGGCTTCTTCTCCTTCTGGGGGTGCGGCTTGCCGTTGCGGTGGCCCGACGAGGAGTCGTCGCCGCTGATCGCCGCGGCGATGACCACGATCACGACGAGCGCCGCGACCAGGAGGGCGATGGCGGCGACGAGGCGGGTGACGGCGCTGGTGCGTTTTTCCATTGGACGGGGAGGGATGGATCGGTTGGGGCGGGCTGATCGTAGTCGCGTTCGGGCTGCTCAGGCGTTTGATATCTCCCAAACCGCCTCCCGCAGCCGCTCGGCCGCGGCGGCGGGATCGGGATCGGCGGCGATCCCGCGCGAGGCGGCGACCAGCCCAGCTGCGCGACCGGCCGAGAAGGCGGCGCCCAGCAGCTCCGGCTTCCCGCCCTGGGCGCCAACGCCGGGAATGAGGAAGATCGCCCGCGGCATCAGCTCGCGCATGCGGCCGAAGTGGCGCGGCTCGGTGGCGCCGACGACGGCGCCCATTCCGCTCAGGCCGTCCTCGCCCGCGAGGCGAGGAGAGAGCTCGTCGACGAGACCGGCGAGGCGCTCGTGCAGGGGCGCCTCGGGCGCCGGCAGGTCCTGCAGGTCGGCGGCGCCCGGGTTGCTGGTGCGGACGAGGCAGAACATCCCGGCCCCGGCCTCAGCGGCGGCGGCAACCAGCGGCTCCAGCGCGTCGCGGCCGAGCAGCGGGTTGGCGGTGAAGGCGTCGGCGCCGAGGCCGCGCACCGGCCCCCAGGGAGTCGGCGTCTCGCCGACCATCGCCTGGGCGTAGGCGGCGGCGGTGACCGGAACGTCGCCGCGCTTGCCGTCGGCGACGACCAGCAGGCCGGCCTCGCGGGCGGCGGCGCAAACCTCTTCCAGGGCCCGCCAGCCGGGGGCGCCGAGGCGCTCGAAGCAGGCCAGCTGCGGCTTGACCGCGACGCAGGATGGGCCGGCCCGGTCGATCAGGGCGCGGCAGTGGTCGGCGACCGCGGTGGCCGCCAGCTCCGCGGCCGGCGCCTCCTGGTCGCCTGACTTCGCCCCCTCCCCGGCCAGCTTGGCCGGGTCGGGGTCGAGGCCGAGGCAGATCTGGCTGCGGCGCTCCTCAACGAGCGCCGTCAGCCGATCAGCAAAAGCGCTCAGCGCGAATCAGCCGCCCTTGACTTTGGTCTTCAGGGCCGAGCCGGCGGAGAAGCGGGGAACTTTGCCGCCCGGGATGGTGATCCTTTCGCCGGTCCGCGGGTTGACACCCTGGCGCGGGCCGCGCTCGGCGACGTGGAATTTGCCGAAGCCGGTGAACGCGACCTCCTCGCCCTTGCTCAGGGCACCGGTGATCGCATCGAGAACAGCGTCAACCGCGTCGCTGGCAGCTTTTTTGCTGCCGAGCCGGTCGTCGCCTGCAAGTTGGTCCAGAAACTCAGCCTTGGTCACGTCGAGATTCCTCCTCGGGGGTTTGAAGACGGCCGCAATCTAACAGCGGCTTCGGCGTAAGAACTGGCGGCCTGGAGCCAAATGTCACGAACCGCTGATCGCCATCTCGGCGATCAGCAGCGGCGGCGTGCTGACCGAGCCCCCAAATGGGACCCAGCGAGGGTCCGCGCCGGCGGCGCTGACGGCACTCAGCATCGCCACCAGCTCGCCGGCGATCGTGAACTCGCGCACCGGCTCGGCCAGCTGCCCGTCGCGGATCGCGCGACCCGAGGCGCCGACCGAGAAAACGCCGGTGACCGGGTTGACGCCGGAGTGGAGGCCGGCGACGTCGGTGACGTAAACGCCGTCCCCCGCCTGGGCCAGCAGCTGCTCCAGCGAGTGCGAGCCGGGGGCGACCATCAGGTTCGAGGCCGAGACCGTGGGCAGCGAGCGGTAGCCCTGCCGCGCCGCCGAGCCGGTCGAGGAGCCGCCCTCGCGGTTGGCGGTGTAGGTGTCGTAGAGGTAGGACCGCAGGCGGCCGTCCTCGATCAGCGCCGTGCGTCGCCGCGGCACCCCCTCGCCGTCGAACGGCGCCGAGTCGGGGCCTTGCGGGTCGCGGCCGTCGTCGTGGAGGACGAAGGCGCCGCTGGCGACCTCCTCGCCGAGGCGGCCGGCGAAGGGCGAGCGGCCGCGCTGCACCGCTTTGGCGCTGAGGCCGCCGCCGATCAGGCCGGCGAAGCTGGCGGCGACGGTCTCGTCGAGGACCACCGGGCAGGAGCGCGAGGCCGGCTTGCCGGCGCCGATCATCGCCAGCGCCCGCCGCGCGCCCTCGGCCCCGATCGCCTCCGGGTCGAGCCCGCGGGGGCCGCGGGCGAGGCCGAAGCCGAGGCCGGTCTCGCGGGCGCCGTCGCCTTCGGCCAGGGCCTGCAGGTAGGCGTAACAGCTGGAGGACTCGTACTCGCCGGCGACCCCGGCCGAGGAGGCGATCGCGACCCGCTCGTCGGCGTCGGCGTAGACGGCGGCCTCGACCCCGACCAGGCGCGGGTCTGACTCCAGCGCCGTGCGCTCGACGGTCAGGGCCAGCTCGGCCACCCGGCCGGTGTCCCACTCGGCGATCGAGGGATCGCCGAGGCCCGGCACCGCCTCGATCTCAGCCGGCGCGGGCGGGGCGGCGAACTCGTCCTCGTCGGCGACCGCGGCCAGCTCGGCAGCGCGGGCGGCGATCGCCGCCACGCCGGCGTCGGAGAGGTCGGTGCCGTAGGCGTAGCCGACCCGGTGGCCGACCCAGGCCCGCACGCCGACGCCGGCCTGGGCCGCCGCGGTGAGGCTCTCAACCTCGCCGCCGTGGACCCGCACCTCCCGTCCAGACTCGCGCGAGGCGTAGGCCTCGGCGTCGCTGGCGCCAGCGGTCGTGGTCGCCTCGACCGCGCGGCGTGCGACCGCGCTCAGCTCAGTCATCAGACGCTCCCGCTGCCATCGAACGCTCCCGCTGTCACCGCTCGGTCCCCCCGACCGTCATCGCCCGCACCCGGACGTGGCCCTGGCCGGTGCCGACCGGGACTTTCTGGCCGCCCTTGCCGCAGATCCCGGTCTTCATGAAGAAGTCGTCGCCGACCGCGTCGATCGCCGCCAGCGCCTCCAGGCAGTTGCCGATCAGGGTGGCGCCGCGGCAGGGGCTGGTCACCCTGCCGTTCTCGATCAGGTAGCCCTCGGAGACGCCGAAGACGAAGTCGCCGGTCGCCGGATCGACCTGGCCGCCGCCGAAGGAGACCGCGTAGAAGCCGCGCTCGACCTCGGCGATCATCGCCTCGGGAGTGGCGTCGCCGGGGGCGATGTAGGTGTTGGTCATCCGCGGGATCGGCAGGTCGCGGAAGCTCTCGCGGCGGCCGTTGCCGGTCGAGGCGACGCCGTCGCGCTCGGCGCTCAGGTGGTCGTAGAGGTAGGAGGTGAGCCGGCCGTCCTCGATCACCTGGGTCTTCTGGGTCGGCTGGCCCTCGTCGTCGATCGCGTCGCTCCCCCACTCGCCCGGCAGGCGGCCGTCGTCGTAGGCGTTCAGCAGCGGCTCGGCGACCTGCTCACCGAGCTTGCCGACGTAGACGCTGGCGCCCTTCTGGATGTGGTCGGCCTCGAGGCCGTGGCCGGTCATCTCGTGGAAGAGGACGCCGCCGAAGCCACCTCCGACGACCACCGGCATCGAGCCGGAGGGGGCGGGGACGGCGTCGAGCAGGGTCAGCGCCTTGGCGGCGGCCTGCTCGGCGATCTGGCCGGGATCGTCTTCGAGCAGCTCGAAGCCGCGGTGGGCGCCGAGGGTCTCGGCCCCGGTCTCGACCGTGCCATCGCGGCGGGCGACCGCCTGGGCCCCGATCCGCACCCGGGTGCGGTCGTCGCCGGTGAACAAACCGTCGGAGTTGGCGACGGCGACCTCGCGGCGGGCCTCGGCGTAGGAGGCGGTGAGCTGGGCGATCTCCGCGCCCTTGGCCCGCCCCCGCTCGTCGAGCTCGCGCAGCATCTCCGCCTTGCGCTGGGCCGGGACGTCTTCGGGCCGGTGCTCGATCGGCAACGGCGCCACCTGGCGCGCCCGCAGCGGCAGCGGCTCGCGGCGCTCGGCGCGCAGGGCGGCGGCGGCCTCGTCGGCGGCGCGTTCGATCTCGGCCGGGTCGAGGCCGTCGACGTGGGCGAAGTAGGTGGTGTTGCCGTCGACAACGCGGACCCCGGCTCCCTCCTCGGCGCCGGACTGGACCGACTCGATGCGGGACTCGTCGATCGCCAGCGTCTGGCCGCGCCGCCGTTCGGCGAAGACCTCGGCGAAGCGGCCGCCGTTGGCCAGCGCGCGGGCGAGGACGCGCTCGGCGACGGACTGGTCGATCAGCTCGCTCACGCCCCCACTATCCCTTCTGCTTCTTCCCCGCGACCTCGATCAGGCGGCCGGCGGCGACGAACAGCTCGGCACCGCCGCGCGAGTCCTCGGCGTGGTCGGCGCTGCGGCCGTGGGGGTAGTAGAGGCGGGCAAAGGGGCGGCGGGAGATGCGGCGGCGGCGCATGAAGGCCGCCGCTTCGTCGGCGTAGACGGAGACGCGGTCGAGCAGGATGCGGTGCGGCTTGGGCGGGGTCATTCGCCGCCCTTGGGGGGAGCGGCCAGCTCCCGCAGCATCGAGCGCATGTCGAAGAGCAGCAGCGAGGCGAGGGCGAAGCGGTCGGTGATCGCGACCGCGGCCAGGCCCGCGTTGCGAATCGCGAAGACCTCGCCCTGCTCGGTGGCGATGTGGACCTGCTCGACGGCAGCCTCCTCGGCGCCGTCGGCGGCGGCGAACAGAGCCGCGGCGTCCTCGCGCCAGCGCTCCGCCTCCCCCTCGCTCGCCGCCAGAACCTCGCCCCCGGAATCGAGGATCGCGGCGCCCCGCAGGTCGGGCGACATCTCGGCGAGAAACTCCAAAGCTGCCGCCGCGGACTCCCCTGAAGGCGGTGCGGTCGTGGAAGCGTCGGGCATCTGCGTGAAAATACCGACCGTGACCCTTGCCCGAGCCTCCTGGATCATCACCGTCGTCATCTGCGCCATCGCCGCGGTCAGCTTTGCCTTCAGCGGCTACACCGGCTACGCCGTGACTTTGGTCGCCGTCGGCCTCGCCGCCAGCGTCAACCTGCTGCCGCCCGCTTAGCCCGAGCGGTAGGGGCCGCTTTCGCGCTCGCGGTAGGAGGTCTCCGGCTCGGCGTGGATCAGGACCTCGGCCTGGGGGATCTCGGCCTCGATCGAGTCGCGCATCTCGTGGGCCAGTTCGTGGGCGCGCTCGAGGCTGGTGCCGGAGCGGTACTGGACGTGGAAGTCGATGTGGCGGCGGTTGCCGGCTCGGCGGGCGCGGAGCTTGTGGTACCCGGCGACCTCGGGGGTGCGGGCGGTCGCGATCGCGGCCTCGATCCGATCCATCTCCGACGCCGGCAGCGCTTCGTCGACGAGCACCCCGGAGGAGCGGCGGATGATGTTGATCCCGGCCCAGACGATCGCCCCGGCGACGAGGAGGGCGGTGATCGAGTCGAAGGCGTCGGCGCCGGTGATCTCGACCAGGGCGAGGCCGACGAGGACCCCGGCCGAGGTCATCGCGTCGGTGCGCAGGTGGGCGGCGTCGCCCTCCAGGGCCGGCGATTCGTGGATCCGGGCCTGGCGGTAGAGGTTCGCCGAGACGGCCAGGTTGGCGGCCACCGAGAAGCCCATCACGGCGATGCCGACGCCGAGCGATTCGACCGAGGAGCCGGCGACGAGGCGGTGGGTCGCCTCGTAGACGATCACCGCGGCGCCGACCAGGATCAGGATCCCCTCGATGTTGGCCGCCAGGTTCTCGACCTTCTCGTGGCCGTAGGGGTGCTCCTCGTCGGCCGGTTCGTCGGCTTTGCGGACCGAGATGAAAGCGATCACCGAGGCGACGAGGTCGATCAGCGAGTGGATCGCCTCGGTGAGGATCGCGATCGAGCCGGTGATCGCCCCGGCGGCGAGCTTGAGCGCGATCAGGATCGAGTTGGAGGCGATCGAGAGCGCCGCGGCGCCGCTTTTGCCGCGGATCATGGTCCCGCCTCTGCCTCCAGGCCGAGGTGGCGGGCGAGCATCCGCACCGCCTTGCCGCGGTGGCTGATCCTGTTCTTCTCCTCCGGGCTGAGCTCGGAGAAGGTGCGATCGTCGCCGTGGCCGGTCTCGTCGGGGACGAAGGCCGGGTCGTAGCCGAAGCCGCCGCTGCCGCGCCCCTCCCGCAGCAGGGTTCCCTCGCAGCGGGCCTCGAAGACGTACTCGTGCCCACCTTCGTCGATCAGCGCGATCGCGCAGACGTAGGCCGCGCGGCGCTCGCCGGCGACAGCGTCGACTTCGCGCAAGAGCTTCTCCAGGTTGGCCTCGTCGCTGGCGCCTTCGCCGGCGTAGCGGGCCGAGTAGATGCCGGGGGCGCCGCCGAGGTCGGCGGCCTCGATCCCCGAGTCGTCGGCGATCGTCACCTCGCCGGTGGCGGCGCGGGCGGCGCGGGCCTTGATCAGGGCGTTGGCCTCGAAGCTGTCGCCGGTCTCCGGTGGCATCTCCACCTCGGCCGGCAGCGGTCGCAGGTCGACGCCGGGCAGCAGCTCGGCCATCTCCCGCACCTTGTGCTCGTTCCGGGTCGCCAGGATCATGCGACCCGCTCCTGCACCTCCCGCAGGCGGCCGATCCCCGTCTCGGCCAGGGCGAGCAGCTCATCGAGCGAGGCGCGGGAGAGCGGCGTCCGCTCCGCCGTCGCCTGCACCTCGACCAGGCCGCCGTCGCCGGTCATCACCACGTTGGCGTCGACTTCGGCGTTGGAGTCCTCGCCGTAGTCGAGGTCGCAGAGGGCGCGGCCGTTGACCATGCCGACGCTGACCGCCGCGACGCTGCCGGTCAGCGGCAGCGCGTCCAGCGCTTTCTTGTCGACCAGCTTCTGGAAGGCCTGGCGCAGGGCGACGTAGCCGCCGGTGATCGCCGCGCAGCGGGTGCCGCCGTCGGCTTCGAGCACGTCGCAGTCGACGTAGACGCTGCGTTCGCCCATCGCCTTGAAGTCGACGACGACGCGCAGCGAGCGGCCGATCAGGCGCTGGATCTCGACCCCACGGCCGTCCTGTTTGCCCTTCGAGATGTCGCGCTGCTTGCGGTCGCCGGTCGAGGCGGGCAGCATCGCGTACTCGGCGGTGACCCAGCCTTTGCCCTTGCCGGTCATCCAGCGCGGCACCTGCTCCTGGACCGAGGCGGTGCAGATCACCCGGGTGCGGCCGATCGAGATCAACGCCGACCCGGCGGCGCTTTCGACGAACCCCGGGTCAATCGTCACCGGCCGGATGTCGGCCGGCGCCCTGTCGTAGCTACGTGAGGCTGGCATCGCGCGAGTCTCTCATGCGCGGGCAAGCGGTGGCGCGAGGCGATGTCGCCTTCCTCCCGCAAATCGAGAGGAAGGCGACATGCCCTCATTTGAACGCGACCTTGTCGACCGCCTCCTTGATCTTGTTGACGATCACGTCGGCGAGCTCGGTCCCCTGCTTGCCCTGGAACCCCTTCATCCCGGCGACCATCCCGACCATCAGCAGGGCGACGAGCAGGATCAGGCCGACGTACTCGACCGTGCCCTGCCCCGTCTCCCCCGCCAGGCGGCGGATTTCCCTCACCCGCCGGAAGATCGCGGCGTGCAGGTAGCCGGCCAGCATGTAGATCATCGTTGCCTCCCTTGGTTGATTGGAGGCGGATGCTGGGCCGCGTCAGCGCACGGAACAAGACGCGAAAGTGCCGGAAAAGAAACTCTTTCGCGAAATCTTCCTGCCCTCCTCGGTTACCTCAAAGCGGGGATAGGCACCGCGAAGCCTGCTGACGATTCAAGCGCTGTGAACGTCCACGGCTGGATGCCGACTGTCTGGGTCGAGCTGGGAATGCTCCTCCTCAACCTTGCCGTCTGGCTCGAGGCTGCCGCCCGACTGGCCGGCTGGACTCACGCGGTCTGAATCTCTCCCCGCTCCAGCGCCTTCACCACGGCCTCGGTCCGGGTCCGCGCCTCCAGCTTGCCCATCGCGTTGCGGACGTGGGTGCGGACCGTCTCCGGGGACAGCACCAAGCGCTGGGCGATCTCCTCGCCGGTCAGGCCGCGGGCGAGCAGCGCCAGGATCTCAGTCTCCCGCCCGCTCAAGGTCTTCTCCGGCGCCCCACCGTCGACCTCCTTCGGCGAGAAACTGGGGTCGAAGTAGCGCCCCCCGCGCCAGACCTTGCGCAACGCCTCGACCAAGGCCGAGAGCCCGGCTGGCTTGGCGACCAGCCCGCAGGCGCCGCTCCTGAACGCCGCCTCCAGCAGGTCGGGGTCGGTGAGCCCGGTGTAGATGACGAACTTGGTGCCGTTGACCCTGCCGTGCATGCGCCTGATCAGCTCGGTCCCCGGCTCGTCCGGCAGGTCGACCCCGACCACCGCCACGTCGGGATGGCGCTCCGAGATCACCTCCTCGGCCCGCGCCGCCGTGGTCGCGCAACCGACCACCGAGAACCCGCGTCGCTCCAGCAGCACCGCTAGGCCGTCGCGCAGGGCCTCGTGGTGCTCGACCAGAACCAGGGACGGATTGCCGCTCGCCTCCTCCATCTTCCCTCCTGCTTGGGTGCCGTCGGCGAACGGTCAAATACCCGCACCGCATTGAGGGGAAACGCGCCTCTAACGAAAGGCCTGGATACCGGTGACGGCGCCGCCGATCACCAGCGCGTGGACGTCAGCGGTCCCCTCGTAGGTCACCACCGACTCGAGGTTGTTCATGTGCCGGATCACCGGATACTCGAGCGTGACGCCGTTGGCGCCGAGCACCTGGCGGGCGCTCCGCGCCACCTCCAGCGCCCCGTTGACGTTGCCGAGCTTGCCGAGGCTGACGTGCTCGGGCAGCAGGGTGCCGGCGTCCTTCATCCGCCCCAGGTGGAGGGCGACCAGCGTCGCCCGGTTCACCTCCAGCACCATCTCGGCCAGCTTCTGCTGCTGGATCTGGAAGGAGGCGATCGGGCGGTCGAACTGGACCCGCTCGGTGGCGTACTCGAGCGCCGCTTCGTAGCAAGCGCGACCGGCCCCGGCCGCGCCCCAGACGATCCCGTAGCGGGCCTCGTTGAGGCAGGAGAGCGGGCCTTTGAGCGAGGCGACCTCGGGCAGGACCGCGTCGGCCGGCAGGCGCACGTCGTCGAGCAGCAACTCCGAGGTGACCGAGGCCCGCAGCGAGAGCTTCTTGTGGATGTCCTGGGTGGTGAAGCCCTTGGTGCCGCGCGGGACGAGGAAGCCGCGCACCCCCTCGTCGGTGTGCGCCCAGACCACCGCCACCTCGGAGACCGAGCCGTTGGTGATCCACATCTTCTGCCCGTGCAGGATCCAGTCGGAGCCGTCGCGGCGGGCGCGGGTCCGCATCGAGCCGGGGTCCGAGCCGGCGTCGGGCTCGGTCAGCCCGAAGCAGCCGATCGCCTCGCCGGCGGCCATCCGCGGCAACCACTCCTGTTTCTGCTCCTCCGAACCCCAGCGCCAGATCGCGTACATCGCCAGCGAGCCCTGGACCGAGACGAGACTGCGGATGCCGCTGTCGCCCGCCTCCAGCTCCATGCAGGCGAGCCCGTAGGCGGTGCCGCTGGCGCCGGCGCAGCCGTAGCCCTCCAGGTGCATCCCCAAGACCCCGAGCTTCCCCAGTTCCGGCGCCAGCTCGGCGACCGGCGCGCTCGCCGCCTCGAACCAGTCCCCCACGTTCGGCACCACCTCGTTGCGGACGAAGGCGCGGACGGTGTCGCGGATGTCGCGCTCCTCGTCGGAAAGGAGGGAGTCAATGGCGAGAAAGTCCTGCGGACGAATCGGCGGCGCGCTGGCAGTGGTTGATGACATGGCGTCCTTGGCGTCGGTTGCGGGTCCCTAGGATCGTGACCTAATGGCCGACTCGGCGCTAGGGCGACTGCGGATCCTCGACTTCTCGCGGGTCCTCGCCGGGCCGCTGGCGACGATGACCCTGGCCGACCTCGGCGCCGAGGTGACCAAGGTCGAGCGCCCCGGCGGCGGCGACGACACCCGCTCCTGGGGACCGCCCCACGACACCGAAGGCGAGGCGACCTACTTCCAGGCGGTCAACCGCAACAAGACCAGCCTCGTCCTCGACCTCGCCGACCCCGGCGACCTGGCCGAGGCGCGGCGGCTGGCGCTGGATAGCGACGTCCTGGTCGAGAACTTCCGCCCCGGGGTGATGGCCAAGCTCGGGCTCGACTACAAGGAGCTCGCCGCCGAGAATCCCGGCCTCGTCTATTGCTCTGTCACCGGCTTCGGTGCCAGCGGCGAGGGCGCCGAGCTGCCGGGATACGACCTCCTCGTCCAGGCCCTCGGCGGACTGATGAGCATTACCGGCGAGCCCGGGGGCGAGCCGCTGAAGGTCGGCGTCGCCCTGGTCGACGTCGTCGCCGGCCTCTACGCGGCGGTCGGCATCCTCGCCGCGCTGGAGCACCGGCGCGAGAGCGGCGAGGGACAGCTGGTCGAGGTCGACCTGCTCTCGGCCCTGCTCGCCGGCCTTGTCAACCAGAGCTCGGCCTTCACCGTCGCCGGCGCGGTGCCGGGACGAATGGGCAACCGCCACCCCAGCATCGCCCCCTACGAACTGCTGCGCTGCCGCGAGGGCGAGCTGGTCCTCGCGGTCGGCAACGACCGCCAGTTCGGCGAGCTCTGCGCCGCGCTCGGCGCGCCGGAGCTGGCCGCCGACGAGCGCTTCGCTACCAACCCGGCCCGGGTCGAGAACCGCGAGGAGCTGAAGCCGCTGCTGGAGGCGGCGCTCTCCACCCGCCCGGCGGCGGAGTGGGTCGAGCCGCTGACCGCGCGCCGCGTCCCCGCCGGGGTCGTCAACGACGTCGGCGCCGCCTTCGCCTTCGCCGAGCGGATCGGCCTCGACCCGATCGTCGAGATCGCCCGCGAGGAGGGCGACCCGGTCCGCCTCCCCCGCAGCCCGATCAGGCTCTCGAAGACGCCCGCGAGCTATCGACTGCCCCCGCCGCGGCTACCCTGACGCCGGTGCGCGTCCTCGTCGTCACCAACTTCATGCCCGACGCCGCCGCTCCGCAGCGGGGGCGCTGGGTGCGGGATCAGGTCGACGAGGTGCGCAAGCGGGGGATCGAGGTCGACCTCTTCGAGTTCCCCCGGGGCCGCAAGGAGTACCGGCCGGCGACCCGGCGGCTGCGGGCGCTGCTGCGGCGCGAGCGCTTCGACCTCGTCCACGCCCACTACGGGCTGGCCGGCTGGGTGGCGCGGCTGGCCGGGGCGAAGCCGCTGCTGGTCACGTTCCACGGCACCGACGTCCGCCACCACCTCGTCGGCCACCTCTCCCGCCGGCTCGCCTGGCGAGCCGACCTCGTCGCCGGGGTCTCGCGGGCGCTGTTCGAAGCCGAGGACGGGCGGCCCGGGCTGCCGGCGGTCCCCGGCGGGGCCGTCCTCCCCTGCGGCCCGGACCTGAGCCGCTTCGAGCCGCAGTCGCGGATTGAGGCGCGGCGACAGCTCGGCCTCGACCCCGAGGGGCGCTACCTCTTCTTCCCCGCCAACCCGGCGCGAGCGGAGAAGCGCCACGACCGCGCCGCCAAAGTCGCGGCAGCCTGCGGCGCCGACCTACTCACCGGCGGCTCGATCGAGCCCGAGCAAATGCCCCTCTGGCTCAACGCCGCCAACGCGGTGCTGGTCACCTCCGACTACGAGGGGTTCGGAATGGCCGCGGTCGAGGCGCTGGCCTGTGAGGTGCCGGTCCTCTCCACCCCGGTCGGGATCGCGCCCTACGCCCTGCGGGGGATCGACGGCTGCCTCTGCGCGCCCTTCGACGCCGACGCCTGGGCGACGGTCGCGCGACCCCACCTCGAGGCCGCCGACCCGCGAGTGGCCGGCTCCGCCCGGGCGGCGACGCTCTCGGCGGCAGCGATGGCGGAGCGGGTGATCGTCGCCTACCGCGAGATGTTGAATGGGTAATAGATTGGGGCACGATGAACGCTGAGACGGGCACCGGCGGCGACAGCCTGGAGAAGCAGATCCGCGAGGCGGAGCGCCGGCTGGAGGAGGCGGCGACGCTCGCCGCCGAGGCCGAGAAGCGGGCCGAAGAGGAGATCAAGGCGCTGGAAGCCGACCTCGAGCGCGAGCGCGAAGAGAAGGAGAAGGCGCTGGCGGCGGCCGAGGAGCGGCTGAACGAAATCGAGTCCCAGGTCGAGACGGCCGAGAAGCGGGTCGAGGCGGCCGAGCGCCGAGCCGACGTCGCCGAGGAGACGGTCGCCGACGAGCTGGCCCGCGCCCGCGAGTCCGCAGCCAGCTGGCTGCGGGGTCAGCTCGACGCCCTGCGCCGAGAGGCTGAGGGGCGATAGCCGCAGTCGCGGAGTACGACGTCGCCGTGGTCGGCGGCGGCGCCGCCGGACTTTGGAGCGCGCTGCGGGCGGCCGAGCTCGGCGCCCGGGTCTGCCTCGTCTCCCGCACCGAGCTCTCGCAGAGCGCCAGCTACTGGGCCCAGGGCGGCCTCGCGGCGGCGCTCGAACCCGACGACTCCCCCGACGGTCACGCCGCCGACACGATCGCCGCCGGCCGCGGCCTCTGCCGCACCGCGGCGGTCCGGGTTCTGGTCGACGAGGCGCCGGCCATGGTCCGCGATCTGGTCGCCCGCGGCGTCGTCTTCGACGTCGACCACGAGGGCCGGCTGGCGCTGGGGTTGGAGGGCGGCCACACCCACCGCCGCATCGTCCACGCCGGCGGCAGCCAGACCGGCTACGAGCTGACCTCGAAGCTGGCGGCGATGGTCGCCGGCCAGGAGCGGATCGAGGTGATGGAGCGGGCCTCGGCGCTGGCCCTGTGGAGCGACGGCGAGCGCTGCCACGGGGTGGTCACGGCCAACGGCCCGGTGGCCTCCGCGGCGACGATCCTCGCCACCGGCGGCGCCGCGGCGCTGTGGCGGCGGACGACCAACCCGCGCGGGGCGATCGGCGCCGGGCCGGTCCTCGCCTCGCTGGCCGGCGCCGACCTCGCCGACCTCGAGTTCTGCCAGTTCCACCCGACCGCGCTGGCGCTGCCCGGCACGCCCCACGACGGCGTTCTGATCACCGAGGCGGTCCGCGGCGAGGGGGCGAAGCTACTCGGCGCCGACGGCGAGCGCTTCACCGACGAGCTCGCCCCGCGCGACGCGGTGACGGCGGCGATCCTGGAGCGGATGCGACTCGACGGCACCGCCGCGGTCGAGCTCGACCTGCGCGAGATCGATCCCGCCCGCTTCCCCAACGTCTTCGCCTCGCTGGCCAAGGCCGGGCTCGACCCTCACAGCGATCCGGTGCCGGTCTCCCCCGCCGCCCACTACACGATGGGCGGCGTGGTGGTCGACGTCGACGGCCGCTCCTCGCTGCCCGGCCTCCTCGCCGTCGGCGAGTGCTCCTGCACCGGCCTGCACGGCGCCAACCGCCTCGCCTCCAACTCGCTCAGCGAGTGCTTCGTCTTCGGCAACCGCGCCGCGGGCGCGGCGATCGGCGAGGAACCGGTGGGAGCGCGCCCCGAGCCGCCCGCGTGGCGCTTCGAGCCGCCGAGCGACGAGACCCGCGACGCGGTCTGGCGCTACGCCGGGCCGACGCGCAACCCCGACGACCTCGCCCGCCTGATCTCCAACCCCTATCCCCTGGCGCGGGCGATCGGCGCCAGCGCCCTCGCCCGGCGCGAGTCGCGCGGCGGCCACCTGCGCCGCGACTGCCCGGCGACCGACCCGGCCCTGGACGGCGTCCACGTGATCGTTGGGTCCGATGGCACCGTCCGCGAGGAGAAGTGGCCCTGAGGCGCGTCCGTTAGCGTCGGCCCATGCTTCTGGGTGTTGACGTCGGCGGGACTTTCACCGACGCCGTCCTGCTCGAAGGCGGCGCCGTCCACACCGCCAAGGTGCCGACCACGCCGCGCGAGGAGTCAGTCGGGGTGATGCGGGCGGTGGAGGCGGTGCTGAGTCGGGCAGGCGCCGCGTCAACAGATATTGATGTCTTCGCCCACGGGATGACGGTCGGCACCAACGCCCTGCTGGAGGAGCGCGGCGCGCGGACCGCCCTGGTCGCCACCGCCGGCTTCGCCGACCTCCTGGAGATCGGCCGCCAGGACCGTCCCGACCTCTATCGCCTCTGTGCGCCGAAGCCGGTGCCGCTGGTCGACCCGGAGCTGAAGATCGAGGCGGCGGAGCGGGTCGGCCCGGACGGGGTCGTCGAGCCCCTCGGCGAGGAGGAGCCGGAGCGGCTGGCGGCGGCGATCGAGGCCAGTGGCGCCGAGTCGGTCGCCATCTGCCTGCTCTTCTCCTACCTCGACCCCGGCCACGAGCGGGCGATCGCCGCCCACCTGCGCGAGCGCCTGTCCGGCATCCACGTCTCCGTCTCCCACGAGGTCCTGCCCCGCTTCCGCGAGTACGAGCGCTGCTCGACGACGGTGATCGACGCCTACCTAAGCCCGCTGCTCGGCCGCTATCTCGGCCGCCTCGGCGAGGCGGCCGCGGAGGCCGGTCTGCCCCAGCCGCTGGTGATGAGCTCCGCCGGCGGCGTCGCCCCGGCCACGGAGGCGGCGCGGGCGGGCGCCTGGAGTGTCCTTTCCGGGCCGGCGGGCGGCGCGGTCGGCGCCGGCCTGCTCGCCCAGGTCAGCGGCGACGGCAACGCCCTCGGCTTCGACATGGGCGGGACCAGTTGCGACGTCTGCGTGGTCGAGGACGGCGAGGTCCGCCGCACCGACTCCCGTGAGATCGGTGGCCGGCCGATCCAGCTGCCGATGGTCGACGTCCACACCGTCGGCGCCGGCGGCGGCTCGATCGGCTGGCGCGACAGTGGCGGCGCCCTCCGCGTCGGCCCGGGGTCGGCCGGCGCCGACCCCGGGCCCGCCTGTTACGGCCGCGGCGGCGGCGAGCCGACGGTCACCGACGCCAACCTCCTGCTCGGCCACCTCGCCGGCGACTCGCGGCTGGCCGGCGGCGTCGACCTCGACGCCGAAGCGGCGGAACGGGCCGTCGCCGGGCTGGGGCGCTCGCTCGGCCTCGACCCGCTGGAGACCGCCAGCGGCATCCTCCGCGTCGCCAACCAGGAGATGGTGCGGGCGTTGCGCGTGGTCACCGTCGAGCGCGGTGTCGACCCGCGCGGGTTCTCGCTGCTGCCCTTCGGCGGCGCCGGGCCGATGCACGCGGCGGCGATCGCCGCCGAGCTGGGGATCGAGACGATCCTCTGCCCCCGCGCCGGCGGCGTCCTCTCCGCTCTCGGCCTCTGCGCCTCCGAGCGTCGCCGCGACACCGCCCGGACGGTGATGCTGAGCGGTGCTGAGCTGACCGCGAAGCGGGTCGCCGCCGCGGTGAGAGCGATGGTCACGGAGGCCGG
>JBIOTO010000117.1:0-2144 GCA_044865945.1 Solirubrobacterales bacterium | reverse complement strand
GCAACCTCTACCTGAAGGACGACTCGACCAACCGCCCCTCGCTCTCTTACAAGGACCGGGTGGTGGGGATGGCGATCGCCCGCCTGCTGGAGCTGGGGAAGGACGAGGTCGGCTGCGTCTCGACCGGCAACGTCGGCACCGCGGTCGCCTCGCTGGCGGCCCAGGCCGGCGCCCGTCCCTACATCTTCTACCCGGGCAACATGGAGAAGGGCAAGGCGAAGGCCTGTCGGGCGATGGGCGCCCAAGTGATCCAGCTCGACGCCAACTACGACCAGGCCAACCGCGCCTGTCGCGAGCTGGCGCTGGAGACCGGGATGGAGTTCGCCAACATCACCCTGCGGCCGTTCTACGCCGAGGGGGCGAAGACGATGGCCTTCGAGGTGGTCGAGGAGCTGGGCTGGCAGGCGCCGGACCACTTCGTCATCCCGGCCGCCGGCGGCACCCTCTCCTCGCGCGTCCACAAGGGGCTGGTCGAGCTGGAGACCGTCGGCCTGGCCGAGACCGCGGGCTCGAAGATCAACATCGCCCAGGCGAGCGGTTGCTCGCCGATCGCGACCGCGATCGTCGGCGGTGGCGAGATCGAGCACCAGAAGCCGGAGACGGCGGCCCACTCGCTGGCGATCGGCGCTCCCGGTGACGGCAACCTGGTCGTCGACGCGGTCCGCTCGCGCGACGGCTCGGCTGCGACCGCCTCCGACGACGAGATATGGAACGCGATCGACCTGCTCGGCGCGACCGAGGGGATCCTCACCGAGCCGGCCGGCGGGACGACGATCGCCTCGACCGCGCGGCTGGCGCAGGAAGGCAAGATCGGCCCCGACGAGACCGTCGTCGCGATCATCAGCGGCAACGGCTTGAAGACCCTGCACGAGCACCCGGAGAAGGACTGGCCGGAAGGGGTGCCCTGCGAGGTCGGCGAGATGGAGCGGGTGCTCAACGACTTCCGCCGCTCGGCGGCGACCGCTCTGCACTGAGCGAACCGCGCTGAGTAGGGTCTTTGGCTGGTGAGCCAGCCACCGCCCGAGATAGACGGCGTCTCCCATCACTGGGTGGGTGCCCGCGGCCTCCAGTTCCACTACGCCGAAGCCGGCAGCGGCGAGGACGTCGTCCTCTGCCTGCACGGCTGGCCGCAGCACTGGTACGAGTGGCGTCACCTGATGCCGGCCCTCGCCGATCGCTACCGGGTCATCGCCCTCGACCTGCGAGGCTACGGCTGGTCCGACGCGCCGGCCCGCGGCTACGAGAAGGAGAACATGGCCGACGACGTGCTCGCCGTCCTCGACGAGCTGGGGATCGAGCGGGTGAAGCTGGTCGGCCACGACTGGGGCGCCTGGATCGGGTTCCTGCTGACCCTGCGCGAGCCGCGGCGCTTCGAGCGCTACCTGGCGCTCAACATCTTGCCGCCCTGGGTCAGAATGCGGCAGATGGCGCCCCACCTCTGGCGCTTCTGGTACCAGTGGCTAATCCTCAGCCCTGGCATCGGTCCCTGGCTGCACACCAGCAACAAGTTCGTGCCGAAAGTGCTGGCCGGCGCCTCGGTGCGGCGCGAGGTCTGGGACGACGCCACCCTGCACGCCTTCAGCGACAAATTCACCGAGCCCGACCGGGCCAAAGCCGCCGTGCAGACCTACCGGGTCTTCAACCTGAAGGAGGCCCGCGACATCGCCCGCGGCCGCTACACCAAGGTCCGCCTAGAGGTCCCGACCAAGCTGCTCTTCGGCAAAGGCGACCAAGCCCTGAAGTTCACGCTCCTCGACGGCTACGAGAAGCATGCAGACGACATGCAGCTGGAGCTGATCGACGGCTGCGGCCACTTCATCGCCGACGAGATGCCCGAGCTCGTAGCCGAACGGGCCCGCGAGTTCTTCGCTTAGAAGTTGGAGGTGGGGAGGGACGGGTGCCCCTCTCCCAGAGACCGTCGCGCAACACTTCCCGAAGTTCAGTCTTCCCGAGTCCGCGTCAGTGCACCTATACGGGGTACTCACGCGGACTCGCTGGTGAGCGTCCCTGAGCTGCTGTTGAGAAGAGGGGGTCGGTGGGGGTGTCCCGGGCACTCAGCATGGAGCCGGGTTACTGACGCTTGAGGCGTCAGCAGGTGGCGATCCTCCCGGCGGAGGTGCGCCCGGGGCACCCCCACCGGCACC
>JBIOTO010000116.1:0-14903 GCA_044865945.1 Solirubrobacterales bacterium | reverse complement strand
ACATCGAGCCATAGCGAGATGTGCCTGGGGAAGGCCTCCCGGCCCACCCCACCACCGCTAAACCAGCTCGAGGTAGACCATCTCGGTGGAGTCGCTCCGCCGAGGGCCCAGCTTGACGATGCGGGTGTACCCGCCCGGTCGCGTCGCGTAGCGCGGCGCCACCTCGTCGAACAGCTTGTGGACGATGAACTTGTCGTTGTGGAGGGTGGCCAGCGCCTGGCGCCTGGCGTGCAAGTCCCCGCGTTTGGCGAGGGTGATCAGTTTCTCCACCTCGGGCTTGACCGCCTTGGCCTTCGCCTGGCTGGTCTGGATCCGCTCGTGCTCGATCAGCTGCTTCGAGAGGTTCGAGAGCAGCGCCTCACGGTGGGCGGAGTCGCGGCTGAGCTTGTTCCGCTTCTTTTTGTGCCGCATCGCTCCGCCCTTGCCCTTGTCTTAGTCCGCCTGCAGGTCCAGGCCGCGGGAGTGCAGGGTCTCGATTACTTCCTCGATCGACTTCTGACCGAAGTTCGGGATCGCGTTCAGTTCCGCGCGCGACTTGCGCACCAGGTCGCCAACGGTCTGAACCCCGGCCCGCTTCAGGCAGTTGTAGGAGCGGACGCCCAGTTCGAGCTCCTCGATCAGGATCTCGTCGAGGCCGTTGGCGGCAGCGCCGCCGTCACCCCCGGAGGAGGAGAAACCGTCGCTGGGGACAGCCGGAACCGGTTCGCGCGCGGTCAGCTCCTCGACGCGGTCGGCGTCGGTAAAGATCGCCAGGCTCTTGATCAGGATCTCGGAGGCCTCACGCAGCGCGGCCCCCGGCTCGATCGAGCCGTCGGTCTCGAGGTCGAGAGTCAGTTTGTCGAAGTCGGTCCGCTGGCCGACGCGGGCGGCGGCGACCGAGTAGGAAGCGCGCCGGATCGGCGAGAAGATCGAGTCGATCGGAATCACGCCGATCGGCTGCTCGTCGGACTTGTTCTCTTCGGCCGGCGAGTAGCCGCGGCCGCGGCCGATCGTCAGGTAGACCTCGAGTTTGGTTTTTTTCTCAAGCGTCGCGATCGGCGCCTCGGGGTTGAGGATCTCGACGCCGGAGGGAAGGTCGATGTCCTTCGCCTTCACCTCGCCGGGGCCGGTGGCGACCAGCGGCGCCTCGACCTCGTCGGCATCGGTGTGCATGCGGACGACGAGATCCTTGAGGTTCAGGATGATGTCGGTGACGTCCTCCTTGACGCCGGGCACGGTCGAGAACTCGTGCGAGACGCCCTCAATGCGGACGCTGGTGATCGCGGCGCCGCCTAGGGAGGAGAGGAGGACGCGACGAAGGCTGTTGCCGAACGTGTAGCCGAAGCCCTTGTCCAGCGGCTCGATCGTGAACGTGCCGCGACGGTCGTCGACTTTCTCGGAGGTGATGCGGGGGACCTGGAAATCGGTGGTCATGAGTTCCTTGCTCTGGGGTGTTTCAGAAATCGTTTCCGGACTACTTGGAGTACAGCTCGACGATCAGCTGCTCCTGGACCGGCGCCGAGATCTCGGAGCGCTCGGGGTAGCGCAGGACCTTGGCGGTGAGGGCATCGTGATCGGCCTGTAGCCACGCCGGAACGGTCGAGACCAGTTCCGTCGCCCGCCGGATCGTGTCGGTGGCGTTCGATCCGGCCTTGATCGAGATGATGTCTTCGGGTCGTATCTGGTACGAGGGGATGTTCACCCGGCGGCCGTTGATCTGCCAATGGCCGTGGGTGATCAGCTGTCGCGCCTGGCGCCGGGAAGCGGCGAAGCCGAGGCGGACGAGGACGTTGTCGAAGCGGGACTCGAGCAGGCGCAGCAGGTTCTCGCCGGTCACGCCCTCCTGGCGCGAGGCCTTCTCGTAGTAGGCGCGGAACTGTTTCTCGAGCACCTGGTAGTAGCGGCGGGTCTTCTGCTTCTCGCGCAACTGGACGCGGTACTCGGACTGACGCATGCGGCCGCGGCCGTGCTCGCCGGGCGGGTAGGAGCGCCGCTCCACGCCGCACTTGTCGGTGAAGCAGCGCTCGCCCTTGAGGAAGAGCTTCTGGCCCTCACGGCGGCACTGCTTGCACTGCGGGGCGGTATCGCGAGCCATTAGACGCGCCTCCGCTTCTTCGGCCGGCAGCCGTTGTGGGCCTGCGGGGAGACGTCCTTGACGGTGGTCACGTCGAGCCCGGCGGCCTGCAGCGAGCGGATCGCGGTCTCGCGGCCCGAGCCGGCGCCCTTGGCGAAGACTTCGACCCGCTCCAAGCCGTGTTCCATGCCCTTTTTCGCGGCCGCGTCGGCGGTCACCTGGGCGGCGAAGGGGGTCGACTTGCGCGAGCCTTTGAACCCGGCCGAACCGGCCGACTCCCAGGCGATCACGTTGCCGTCGGTGTCGGTCAGGGTGACGATCGTATTGTTGAAGGAAGTCTTGATGTGCGCCTGCCCGTAGGTGACGTTCTTTTTGACGCGGCGGCGCGAACGCCCTTTGGCGGGTTTTTTCTCAGCCATGCTCTCTCTACCTAGACCTTGCGCTTACCGGCGACGCTGAGGCGCCGCGGGCCCTTGCGGCCGCGCGCGTTGGTCTTGGTCCTCTGGCCGCGGACCGGCAGGCCGCGCCGGTGGCGCAGGCCCCGGTAGGAGCCGATCTCCATCAGCCGTTTGACGTTCTGCGAGCGCTCGCGCCGGAGGTCGCCCTCGACCTCGCGGTTCTCGACCGCCTCGCGAAGCTTGATTACCTCGTCCTCGGTCAGGTCCTTGACCTGGGTGTTCGGGTCGACGCCCGTCTCCTTGAGGATCTGCTGGGCCGTCGAGCGGCCGATGCCGAAGATGTAAGTGAGACCGATTTCAGCCCGTTTGTTGACCGGGATGTTGATGCCGGCGATGCGTGCCATGCCCTAGCCCTGCCTCTGCTTGTGGCGCGGGTTCTGGCAGATCACAAGGACCGCCCCATTCCGGCGGATGACCTTGCACTTCTCGCACATCGGCTTGACGGAAGCTCGAACCTTCATTGCTCCGGATCTCGTATCGACAACAGGACTCCCACGCGCCCCATGAATCGGACACAGGGACTAACAACCGGCCCTAAGGCCGACGAAGAAAGATAGCAGGGGAGCCCCTTCGGGGACGCCCGGTCAGGCAGCCTCGACGAGGGCGATGAGGAAGCCGTCGTAGCCCTTGACGCCGACGGTCTGGATCGTGGTCGCGCTAACCCGCGGGTCGCCCCGCAGTTCCTCGTGCAGGCGGCGCTGGGCAACGGTCGCCTCGTCGGGGTCGGCGGCATCTCCCAGGGACCCGTCGCGAACCACGTTGTCGGCGACGATCAGGCCGCCGGCGCGGGTCCGATCGAGCGCCCAACTGAAGTAGTTCGGCGTGTTGACCTTGTCGGCGTCGATGAAGACGAGGTCGAAGGGCCCGGCGTCCTCCAGCGCCGGCAGCGCCTCCAGGGCGGGGCCGACGCGGACCTCGACCCGCTCCCCCGCCCCAGCCCGCTCGATGCTCTGCCGCGCCACCTCGGCGTACTCGGGATTCGCCTCAAGGCTGATCAGCCGCCCGTCCGCCGGCAGGGCCCGCGCCATCAGGATCGCGCTGTAGCCCCCGAGCGTGCCGAACTCGAGAATCCGCTTCGCCCCGACCAGCCGTACCAACAGCTGCAGCAGCTTCCCCTGCGGCGGCGAGACCTGGATCGAAGGCAGCCCGGCCGCCTCGGCGCCCTCCACCGCCTCCCGAAGCGCCTCGTCCTCCTTGAGCAGCGTCTCGCCGATGAACTCATCTACAGCGGAGAAGATCGCCTGGTCCATCAGCTTCTCTCCGGCGGCAGGCGGTCGAGCAGCTTCAGAATGGCTTCGGTCTGTGCCCTGGCCTCGGCCCGGCCTTCAGCAAATTCGCGTTTCATGTCTTCCCCTGCGCTGCGCACCACCTTGACGTACTCGTCGGTCAACGCTGCCAACAACCGCTGGACGCTGTCGCTCTCGAACTGGCGTTTTTCGCCCTCGGTCGCCAAGTGCCCCTTCAGCTCTTCCCAGTCCCGCCTGCGAGCCTCCTCGACCTCTCTGCAGTGTCGTTCCGCCCGTTCGATCTGCGTGCGGATCGCTCCCCGGCCCTCTTCCAGGCGACGGTCGAAGTCTTCCATCCTTCGCTCGATCTCCATATCTAGATCCAACCAGGACATGACGCACGAGACTACACCTCAGACAAAAACTTCTGCAAATTCTTTCAGTCGTCTTCGTGCCAGGGAGTCAGGATTCTCGGCCCGTTCGGCGTCACCGCGACCGTGAACTCGAAGTGGGCGGCCAGCGAGCCGTCCTCCGAGTAGACCGCCCAGCCGTCGTCGCCCATCCGCACCAGCGGCCCGCCGACGTTGACCATCGGCTCGATCGCCAGCACCGTCCCCACCTCCAGTTCCGGGCCCTTGCCGGCCTCGCCGAAGTTCGGCACCTGCGGTTCCTCGTGCATGTCGCGGCCGATGCCGTGACCGACCAGGGTGCGGATGACCGAGAGGCCCTCGATCTCAACCGCGCGCTGGATCGCCTCCGAGACGTCGCCGAGGTGATTGCCGGGTCGCATCTGCTCGACCCCGGCGAAGAGGGAGGCCTTGGTCACGTCGAGCAGCTTCTGGGCCTCGGGGCTGACCGGGCCGATCGGCAGCGTCATCGCCGCGTCGGAGACCCAACCGTCCTTGACGACGCCGACGTCGATCGCGATCACGTCGCCGCGCTTCAGCTCGTAGCCGTCGGGAATCCCGTGCACGACCATCGAGTTCGGCGAGGCGCAGATCGAGCCGGGGAAGCCGCGGTAGCCCTTGAAGGCCGGCGTCGCGCCCTGGGAGCGGATGAACTTCTCCGCCGCCGCGTCGAGTTCCTCGGTCGTGACCCCCGGCCGCGCCTTCGAGGCCAGCATCTTCAGGCAGCGAACGAGGATCTCCCCCGAGGCCGCCATCTGGTCGACCTCCTCCGGCGTCTTCTTGATGATCATTCGATACACGCTAGTGGGCGCCGCAAGCGGCCCCTGCCGGCACCGTCAGACGGTCTCGTCCTGCTCCATCCGCAGGGTTGCCAGGGTGCGGCGGATCTGCTCGGCGACCTCGTCCGGCTTCGCCTCGCCCTCGATCCGCCGCAGGACGCCGCGGCTGTCGTAATAGGAAACGAGCGGCTCGGTCTTCTCGTGGTAGGTCTCAAGACGCTTGCGGATCACCTCCGGCTTGTCGTCGTCGCGGACGATCAGCGGCGAGCCGTCGATGTCGCAGACGCCCTCCTCCCGCGGCGGTTCGAACTCGACGTGGAAGACGTGGCCGTTGGCCTCGCAGGTGCGGCGGCCACCGAGGCGGCGCACCACCTCGTCGTCGGAGACGTCGATCAGCAGGACCGCGTTCAGCGCCCGGCCGAGCTCGTTCAGCTTCGCGTCGAGCGCCTCCGCCTGCGGCGTCGTCCGCGGGAAGCCGTCGAGGATGAAGCCGTCAAGCGCCTCGCTGGAAGCGATCCGGTCGGCGATCACGCCGACGATCACCTCGTCGGGGACCAGGTCGCCACTGTCCATGTACTCCTTCGCCGTGCGACCCAGCTCGGTTTCCTCCCGCACCGCGGCGCGGAGGATGTCCCCGGTCGCGTAGTAGGGCAACCGCAGGTCTTCGTTCAACCGCTCTCCCTGGGTGCCCTTACCGGACCCCGGGGGGCCGAGGAGTACGAGGTTCAGCTCCGGCATCCCGGGGAGCCTATTTGAGGAAGCCCTCGTAGTTCCGCATCATCAGCTGCGCCTCCAGCTGCTTGACCGTGTCCAGCGCGACGCCGATCACGATCAGGATGGAGGTGCCGCCGAAGTAGAAGTTCGCCGCCGTCTGGCTGATCAGGATCGTCGGCAGCGCCGCCACCGCGCCCAGATAGAGGGCGCCGGGGAAGGTCAGCCGCGAGAGGATCCGGTCCAGGTACTCCGCGGTCGGACGGCCGGGGCGCACGCCCGGAATGAAGCCGCCGTATTTCTTCAGGTTGTCGGCTTGGTCGACCGGGTTGAAGGTGACCGCCGTGTAGAAGTAGGTGAAGACGATGATGAAGAAGATCTCGCCGACCACGTAGGCCCAGGTGTTGGGGCCGAAGAAGGCGGCGAAGTCGAGCGCGGCGGGGGTGTTGATCAGCTGCCCGATGGTCGGCGGGAAGGCCATGATCGAGGCGGCGAAGATGACCGGGATGACGCCGGCCATGTTGACCCGCAGCGGCAGGTAGGTCGACCCGCCGGAGGTCATTTTCCGCCCGACGACGCGTTTCGCGTACTGGACCGGGATCCGCCGCTGACCCTCTTGGACGAAGACGATCGCGACGATCACGGCCAGCGCGATGAACGGCATCATCACGACGAAGACCTGGTCGGGGTTGTTCACCACTTCGAGAGCCCGGGGATGATGCTGGAGGCGATCGAGGCGAAGATCATCAGCGAGATCCCGTTGCCGATCCCGCGCTGGGTGATCAGCTCGCCCAGCCACATCAGCAGGGTGCAGCCGGCGGTCAGGCACATCACGATCAGGAAGAGCTTGGGGAAGGTGAGCTGACCCACCACGCTCGTTCCGGATTCGTTGCCGATGGAGCGGAAGAGGAAGACGTAGCCGATTGCCTGGCCGAAGGCGAGGCCGACGGTCAGGTAGCGCGTGTACTGGGTGATTTTCTGCTGCCCGACTTCGCCCTCTTTCTGCAGACGCTCGAGCGAGGGGACGACCACCGTCAGCAGCTGCAGGATGATCGAGGCGGTGATGTAGGGCATGATCCCCAGCGCGAAGAGGCTGAGCCGGGACAAGCCACCGCCGGAGAAGAGGTTGAGAAAGCCGAGGACGCCGGAGCCGCCAAAGTTGTCCTGGATTTCCTTCACCGCCTGGGTGTCGACACCGGGCGCCGGGATGTAGGCGCCGAGGCGGTACAGCGCCAGCATCGCCGCCGTGAAGGCAAGCTTCTTGCGGATGTCGGCAACGCTGAACGCGTTGAGAATAGTTCTGAGCATTACGGCTCCAGAGTGTGACAGGAACCGCCGGCCGCCTCGATCTTCTCCTTGGCGGCAGCGCTGAAGGCGTGCGCGTGGACCTCTAGCTTCTTCTTGATCTCACCGCGGGCGAGGACCTTGACCGGGTCCTTGCGGGTCGCCAGGCCCTTCTCCTTGAGGGTCGCGGGCGTCACCTCGGCGCCGCTGTCGAAGCGCTCCTCGAGGTCGGCGAGGTTGACCGGCTGGGTCTTGGTGCGGAAGTTCTCGAACGGCATCGACTGCTTTTTGTGCGGGCCGCGCAGCTTTCGCATCCGCATGTGGATCGGGTTCTGGCCGCCCTCGTAGCCGGCCTTGCGCTTGCGGCCCGAGCGGGAGCCGGCGCCCTTGTGGCCGCGCCCGGAGGTCTTGCCCAGGCCACTGCCCTCGCCGCGGCCGATTCGCTTGCGCGGCCGTTTCGAGCCGGGCTTCGGCTTCAGGTTGTGCAGGCCGATCTCCTCGGCGCGCGAGGTGCTTTTGCTGGCGTCCTTCTCAGCTTTTTTGTCGGCTTTCTCAGCCACCGTCAACCTCGACCAGGTGCGAGACGACCCGCAGCTGACCCTGCAGCTGCTCGGAGTCCTTGATCTCAGAAGACTTCCCGATCCGCCCCAGCTTCAGCGCCTTCAAAGTCGCTTTCTGGTTCGGATTGGTCTTAGCCGCCGAACGAACCTGCCGAATCTTCACCCTGCTCACGAGGACTCACCAGCTTTCTCAGCCTCAGGCTCGGCAGCAACCTCCTCGGACGGCGCCTCAACCCGCTCGGTCGCCTCCTCGGACGGCTCTGAAGACGTGTCTGCCGCGGGTGGCGACGATGCGGGACTCTCGGCTTCAGCCGAGAGGGTCGTATCGGAGACAGGACCCGCGGCCCCGGAGCCATTGCCATTCCCGTCCAACCCAAGCACCTGGCTAATCGTCAGCCCACGCAGCTCGGCAACCTCCTCAGGCCTCCGCAGACGAACCAAGCCGTCCATCGTCGCCTTCACCAGGTTGATCGGGTTCTGAGTCCCGATGCTCTTGGTCAGCACGTCGCGCACCCCGCCCAGCTCGAGCACGGCGCGGACGCCACCGCCGGCGATCACGCCGGTACCGGGGCTGGCCGGGCGCAGGACGACGTGGCCGGCGCCGAAGCGGCCGATGATGCGGTGGGTGATCGTGTTGCCGTATTTGGGCACGCGGATCAAGTTCTTGCGGGCGTCCTCGACGCCCTTCTGGATCGCCAGCGGAACCTCGCGGGCCTTGCCGTAGCCGATCCCGACCACGCCCTCTTCGTCGCCGACGGCGACCAGCGCGGTGAAGGAGAAGCGACGGCCGCCCTTGACCACCTTGGCGACGCGGTTGATCTCGATCACCCGCTCCTGCAGGTCGAGCCCGCGCGGGCTGACCGTCTCCACGTTCTTAGTGTCCATGCCCTTCATAAGCAGCGGCCCACCGTAGCGGAATCAATGACCAGCCCCGCCGCCGCGGGCGACCGGGGACGGCCCTGGCCGAGCAGATCGAGGACGCAGGGCGAAGCCTTTGGCGGTGCCAAAGGCGAGCCCGAGGACGCAGAGATGCGAAGTGCCACGGACGTCATCCGGGCGTGCGGGGCGGCGGGGCTGGTCATTAAAAGGCCAACCCCCCCTCGCGTGCGCCTTCGGCCAGTGCCTTGACGCGGCCGTGGTACTGGTAGCCGCCGCGGTCGAAGACGCAGGTCTCAACCCCGGCGCCCTTGGCGCGCTCGGCGAGCAGTTCGCCGGCCTTCTTCGCCTGATCGGACGCGTTGAGCTTGCGCAGGTCCGGCTCGATCCAGTTGACCGCGGCCACGGTGTGGCCCTTGGTGTCGTCGATGAGCTGGGCGAAGACGCCCTTGTTCGAGCGGTAGACCGAGAGCCGCGGCCGCTCGGCCGTGCCCCGGACGCGGGCGCGAACCCGGCGGCGCCGTTTGAGGCGGCGCTCACGCTTGGTGAGGACGGTCATGCGCGCTTACCCACCTTTCGCAGCACCTGCTCGTCCTTGTAGCGGATGCCCTTGCCCTTGTAGGGCTCCGGCGGGCGGCGCTTGCGGATGTCCGCCGCGACCTGGCCGACGAGCTGCTTGTCGATGCCCCTGACGATGACTTCGGTCGGCTGCGGAACCTCGAACTCGATCCCCTCCGGGGCGTCGATCGCCACCGGGTGCGAGAAGCCCAGAGCCAGCTCCAGTTTTTTCCCTTTCAAGGCGGCGCGGTAGCCGACGCCCTGGATCTCCAGCCGCTTCTCGAAGCCGTCGGTAACGCCCTCGACCATGTTCGCGATCAGGCTGCGGGTGAGGCCGTGCAGGGCGCGGTGCTCGCCGCGATCGGTCGGCCGGGCGACGGTGACGGTGCCGTCCTCCTGCGCGACGGTCATGTCGGACGAGAAGGTCTGCCGCAGCTCCCCCTTCGGACCCTTGACCGCGATGTTGCCAGCGGCGATCTCCACCGTGACGGCGTCGGGGACGGGGACGGGCTTTCTTCCAATTCGGCTCATCTCAAGTCTCGATCACCAGACGTAGGCGACGACCTCGCCGCCGACGCCCTTCGCGCGCGCTTCATGGCCGGTCATCACGCCGGCCGAGGTGCTGACGATCGCGGTCCCGGTTCCACCGTCGACGCGGGGGACGCTCTTGTGGTCGACGTAGCGACGCCGGCCCGGGCGCGAGACCCGTTCGATCCCGAGAATCACGGACTGCCGCTCCTCGGTGTACTTGAGCTCGACGTTGATGTTCTCGCCGACGGCAGCCGGCTTGCGGCTGAAGTCCTTGATGTAGCCCTGCTCCTTGAGGATCCGGGACATCTCCAGCTTGAGGCCGTTGAGGGGAATCTCCACCTCGTCATGGCCAGCGCGAATCGCGTTGCGGATCCGGGTCAGGTAATCGGCGATTGGGTCGGTGTGCATGCTTCTCGTCCTACCAGCTCGACTTGGTCATTCCGGGGATGTACCCCTCGTGCGCGGCCTCGCGCAGGCAGATCCGGCAGAGGCCGAATTTACGGTAGTAGGCACGCGGGCGGCCGCAACGGCGGCAGCGGTTGTAGCTGCGGGATTTGAACTTCGGATCCCGCGCCTGCTTCACCTTCATCGAAGTCTTAGCCATTGTCTGAACTCTCCTCGGCCGTCTCGGCGGCCTCGTCGTCTCCGCCCTCGGCGGCACCCTCGTCCTCGCCTTCGGGCTTGGCGTAGGCCTCCGGGTTCTCCTCTTTCAACTGCTCGAGGGCCGCCTGTTCGACTTCGGCCTTCTGGCGGGCTTCCTCTTTGCGCTGCTCCTCTTCGGCTTCCTTTTCCTTCGCTTCCCGCTCGGCCTGACCGGGGCGTCCCTCCTGGGCGAAGGGCATCCCCAAACCGAGCAGCAGCTCGAAAGCCTCAAGGTCAGTTTTAGCGGAAGTCGTGATCGTCACGTCCAGACCCCGGACGACGTCGATCGAGTCGTAGTCGATTTCCGGGAAGATCAGCTGCTCTTTGACGCCCATCGAGTAGTTGCCGCGGCCGTCGAAGGAGCGCGGGTTGAGCCCGCGGAAGTCGCGGATACGCGGCACCGCGATCGAGACCAGGCGGTCGAGGAACTCCCACATCCGCGCCCGGCGCAGCGTCGCCGAGACGCCGACCGGCATCCCCTCGCGCAGCTTGAAGGAAGCGACCGACTTGCGGGCGCGGCGCACGTTCGGGTACTGCCCGGCGATGATCGTCAGCTGTTCCTGGGCGGCTTCGAAGGAGCGCTTGTCCTGTTTCTCGGTGCCGAGCCCCATGTTGAGCGTGATCTTCTCCAGGCGCGGCGCCTGCATCGGCGTCGTGTAGCCGAATTTCTGCGTCAGCGCCGGCAGGACCTCCTGCTCGTAGCGCTCGCGCAGACGCGGCGGCGGCGCGGCCTGCGACGTGGTCTCCACGGTGGCCTCCATCAGCCCAGCTCGTTTCCGGTCCGCTTCGCGTAGCGGACGCGCTTGCCGCCTTTGTCGGCGCGGACGCCGACGCGGGTCGGTTTGTTGTCTTTGGGGTCGAGCAGCATCACGTTGGAGACGTTGATCGGCCCCTCCTTCTCGACGATGCCGCCGGCCTGCGGATTTTTCAGGTCGGTCTGCGAGCGCGGCCGTTCGTGGCGCTTGATCATGTTCAAACCCTCGACGTAGACGCGGCCCTTTTTCGGCTCGGTGCGGACGACCCGGCCCTGCTTGCCGGCGTCCTTGCCGCCGATGAGGATGACCTGGTCGTCGGTACGGATGCGCATCGACTTCGCCATCAGAGGACCTCCGGCGCCAGCGAGATGATTTTCATGAAGTTGCGGTCGCGCAGTTCGCGCGCGACGGGACCGAAGATGCGGGTCCCGCGCGGGTTGTTGCTGGCCGGGTCGATCAGCACCGCGGCGTTCTCGTCGAAGGAGATGTAGGTCCCGTCAGGGCGGCTGAGCGGCTTGCGGGTGCGGACGACGACCGCCTGCACGACCTCGCCCTTGCGGACGCCGCCCTGCGGGCTGGCCGATTTGACCGTCGCGGTGATCACGTCGCCGACACTCGCGTAACGGCGATGCGAGCCGCCTTTGACGCGGATGCAGAGGATCTCGCGCGCGCCCGAGTTGTCGGCGACCTTGAGCCTGGACTCCTGCTGGATCATCCCGCTACCTCGCCTTCTCCACGACGTCGACCAGGCGCCAGCGCTTGGTCTTCGACAGCGGCCGGGTCTCGATCACGCGGACCACGTCGCCCTCGCCAGCCTCGTTGCGCTCGTCGTGCGCGTGCAGCTTGGTCGAGGAGCGGACGATCTTCTCGTAGGCGCGGTGACGGCGGGCGATGTCGATGCGGACGGTGATCGACTTGTCGCCCTTGCTGGAGACGACGATCCCCTGGCGCACCTTCGCCGCGTTGGCGTCACGCTCGGCCGGCGGAGTGCCGGTGCCGGCGGTGTGAGCGGCTTTCGCGGCAGCGCGCTGTTTGCGCCGCAGGGTCGCCTTGCGCTCACGAGCCTTGGCGCGCTCCGCCTTGCGCTCCTCCGGACCGGAAGCACCTGCCTTGCGCGGCTGCCGCCGCGATTTCGCCAGGCGCCGCCGCTCCTTCCAGGGCAGATCGTCCTCAGGATTAGGCTCAGCGGCCTCTTCCGCGACCGGAGCAGCCTCAGCTGCCTCCTCCGCAGGGGCCTCCTCGTCGGCAGCCTCATCGGCCTGTCCCTCATCCTCAGCGGCATCTGACGCGGGTGGCGACGATGCGGGATCCTCGCCGGTCGGCGAGGAGGACGTATCGGAGACAGGACCCGCGGCCCCGTCACCCTCGTCCTGAGGAGTCTCGTCCTGAAGCTCGTCTTTTTTAGTCTCGTCGTCGCTCATATCTTTCGCGTCTCTTTCTCAACGTCTATGCCGCGCTGGCGCGCCACGGTCAGCAGTCGCGCGATGTCCTTCTTCGCCTGCCCGAGACGCGCGGTGTTCTCGAGCTCGCCGGTCGCGTGCCGGAAGCGCAGGTTGAAGGCGTCCTGCTTGGCGTCGATCAGCTTCGCCACCAGCTCGTCGTCTTTGAGGTTGTGGACCTCGGCGGCCTTCATCAGTCGCCCGCCCCCTCGCGCATCACGAACTTGGTTTTGACCGGAAGCTTGTGACCGGCGAGGCGCAGCGCTTCGCGCGCGAGCTCCTCGGGCACGCCCGCCAGCTCGAACATGACCTTGCCGGGCTTGACCACGGCGACCCAGCCCTCGGGGTTGCCCTTGCCGGAGCCCATCCGGGTCTCGGCCGGCTTTTTGGTGTACGGCTTGTCGGGGAAGACGTTGATCCAGACCTTGCCGCCACGTTTGATCTTGCGGGTCATCGCCACGCGGGCGGCCTCGATCTGGCGGTTGGTGATCCAGCCGCGCTCGAGCGCCTTGATCCCGTACTCGCCGAAGGCCACGGTGCTGCCGCCCTTGGTGTTGCCGCGCATGCGGCCGCGGAACTGTTTGCGGTGCTTGACCCGTTTCGGCATCAACATCAGCGACCACCTCCGCGCTGTCCGCCGCGGCCGCCGCCGCCGGGCCCACGCCCACCGCCGCCGCGCCCACCGCGATCTCCACCAGGGCCACGGCCGCCGCGATCGCCACCGGGTCCGCGACCGCGACCTCCACCGCCACCGCGGTCGTCGCGACGACCGCCGCCACCGCGGTTCTGACTCTGGCCGTCAGCGTCGCCGGAGACGAGGTCGGAGCGGAAACCCTCCGGCATCACCTCGCCCTTGTTGATCCAGCATTTGACGCCGATCCGGCCGGTCGTGGTGCGGGCCTCGAAGAAGCCGTAGTCGATGTCGGCCCGCAGCGTGTGCAGCGGCACCCGCCCGTCGGAATACTGTTCGGTCCGCGCCATCTCGGCACCGCCGAGGCGGCCGGAGACCTGGACCTTGACGCCCTTGGCACCGGAGCGCATCGCCGAGGTGAGGGCGCGTTTCATCGCCCGCCGGAAGGCGACCCGGTTCTGCAGCTGCTCGGCGATCGACTGGGCGACCAGTTTGGCGTCGAGCTCGGGGCGCTTGACCTCGCGGATGTTGACTTTCACCGGGCTGCCGGTGAGCTTGTGCAGCTCCTTGCGGAGGGCGTCGACTTCGCTGCCGGACTTGCCGATGACGATGCCCGGGCGAGCGGTGTGGATGTCGACCGCGACCTCGCCGCGGCGCTCGATCGTGATGCTCGAGAGGCCGGCGTGGGAAAGCTTGTTTTCGATGTGGTCCCGGATCTGCAGGTCTTCCTGGAGGACATCGGCGAAGTTTTTGTCCTCGTACCAGTTCGACTTCCAGTCGTGGATGTAGCCGACGCGGAAACCCTCGGGGTGGATCTTCTGTCCCATACCTAGTCCTCCACCGGGGTCAGAGCCACACGAATGTGGCTGGTTCGCTTGTTGATCGGGGTCGCCCGGCCCATCGCCCGGGGGCGGAAGCGGCGCAGGGTCGGCCCCTCGTCGACGGTGATCGAGGCGACGCGCATCTCGTCACCGACAAGGTCGTGGTTGTTTTCCGCGTTGGCGGCGGCGGAGTCGATCAGCTTGTGGATCGGCTGGGCGGCACCGCGCGGCGAGAACTGCAGCAGCGCCCGGGCCTTCTCGATGTGCATGCCGCGCACCTGGTCGGCGATCAACCGCGCCTTGCGCGGGGCGATCCGCACGTAGCGGGCGCTGGCTTTGACGACCGGCGGCGCCGAGGGCGCTTTCGGAGCGGCTTTCTTGGCCGGAGCTTTTTTGGCTTTGGCCTCTTTTTTGGCCGGCTCTTTTTTCGGTTTCGCGGTTTTTTTGGCAGCGGGTTTTTTCTCTTTGCCTTTGGCCGAAGTGTCTTTTTTGGCAGCCGGTTTTTTCTCGGCTTTTTTGGCCGGAGCTTTTTTGGCTTTGGCCTCTTTTTTGGCCGGCTCTTTTTTCGCGGCGGGTTTCGCGGCTTTTTTGGCTTTGGTGTCTTTTTTCTCGTCGGCCAGCGCTAGTCCTTACCGCCGCCGTGGGAACGGAAGGTCCGGGTGGGAGCGAACTCGCCGAGCTTGTGCCCGACCATCGACTCCGAGATGAAGACGGGAACGTGTTTTTTGCCGTCGTGGACGGCGATCGTGTGACCGACCATCTCCGGGAAGATCGTCGAGGTCCGCGACCAGGTTTTCACCATCTGTTTTTTGCCGGCCTCGTTCATGGAGGTGATCCGCCCCATCAGGCGCTCCTCGACCCACGGGCCCTTTTTCGTCGAACGTCCCATCTTTAATGGCCCTTCTTCTTGCCGCGGCGTCGGCCGCGGACGATGTAGCGGTCGGACTGCTTGCCCTTCTTGCGAGTCCGGTAGCCGAGCGTGGGCTTGCCCCACGGGGTCACCGGATGGCCGCCCGGCGTGTGGTGCGCCTCGCCGCCACCGTGCGGGTGGTCGACCGGGTTCATCGCGGAACCGCGCACGGTCGGGCGCTTGCCCTTCCAGCGCGTGCGGCCTGCCTTGCCGCCCGTGACGTTCTCGTGGTCCACGTTACCGACCTGCCCGATCGTCGCGC
>JBIOTO010000115.1:0-21008 GCA_044865945.1 Solirubrobacterales bacterium | reverse complement strand
AGTCTTCGACGAGCCCAACGAACTGGCTCGGGACTACGGCTTCAAGGTCTGCGGCGAAGAATGAGTAAATGGCGACCGGCGGTCAGGGCGACCGCCGGTCGCCGTTCGTAGTTGCGAAACATCGAATTCGAGTCGTTGACTTTTTCATTTATGTTGCATATAGCTTCTCCGACTAGTCAAACTAATCGGAGGGGGAAAAGTGTTGGCCGGGCGGATCTCAGGGGTGGTGGCGCTGATGGCGATGATGGTTGTTGGGGCTGTCTTCATGGGGGGATGCGGCGGCGGTGACGACACTGCCGAGACGACCGTGACCATCACGAAGGCAGAGTTCGTCCGCAAGGCGGACACGATCTGCAGGGATGCCCGCGAAGCGATCATCAGCGGCAGCGTGCCGAAGCTTGAAAAGGTCGTCGGCACTCCGAAACAGCAGAGTCTGGAATCCGAACTGATCCCCAGCCTTTTGATCCCGACCCTCGAAAAAGAGGTCGAGGACCTCCGTGCCCTCGGCGCGCCCGCTGGCGATGAAGCAGAGATCGAAAAGATCCTGCGGCTCACCGAAGGGGCGATCGAAGAAGCGAAGACCGAACCGGAGACCTTCATCCAGGGGAGCACCTACAAAGAAGGCTCGGAACATTTCGGAGAGGCCTACGAGCTTTCGTTGAAGTACGGGATGAAGGAATGCCCGATGCGGTGAGACCCGTCTCCAAGCGGGTTCCGTATGCTGGCCCTCGATGGACCTGACGCTGTCGCCATCGGAGGAGGAGTTCCGCGACGAGGTTCGCGCCTGGCTGCGGGAGAACCATCCTGGGCCTGAGCCCGAGGGGGCTGGGCTCGACGAGGTGATGGCCTTCCGCGGTGAGTGGCAGCTGAAGCTGCACGGGGCCGGATGGGCCGGAATCTCCTGGCCGAAGGAGTACGGCGGCCGCGGCGCGACGATGATCGAGCAGGCGATTTTCGCCGGCGAGGCCTCGCGCCAGGAAGCGCCGGCCCCGGCGAACGTGCTCGGCCTGGCGATGGGCGGCCCCGTCGTCATCGCCCACGGCAGCGACGAGCAGAAGTCCCGCTACCTGGAGCCGATCCTGACCGGCGAGGAGATCTGGTGCCAGGGCTTCTCCGAGCCCGAGTCCGGTTCCGACCTGGCCTCGCTGAAGACGCGCGCGGTCAAGGACGGCGACGAATGGGTGGTCACCGGCCAGAAGGTCTGGACCACCTTCGCCCAGTACGCGAAATGGTGCATGCTCGTCGCCCGCACCGACCCCGACGCGCCCAAGCACCAGGGTCTCACCTACTTCCTGATGGACATGGAGCAGGACGGGGTGCAGACCCGGCCGCTGGTCCAGATAACCGGCGAGGGAGAGTTCAACGAGGTCTTCTTCGAGGAGGCGCGGGTGCCCGACGCGAACGTCGTCGGCGGCGTCGGCAACGGCTGGGCGGTGGCGATCACCACCCTGATGAACGAGCGCGCCGGCCTCGCCTTTGGGGCGATCTCGCAGATCCGGAACAGCCTCGGCCGCCTCGGCAAGCTGGCGCGGGAAACCCAGTCGAACGGCGGCACCGCGGCCGACGACCCCTACTTCCGCCAGCGGATCGCCCAGCTCCACATCGAGGTGGAGACGATGCGGCTCAATGCCTACCGCGGTCTGACCAAGACGATGCAGTCGGGGATCCCCGGCCCGGAGGGCTCGCTCGGCAAGTGGCAGTGGGCCGACATCAACCAGGACCTGACCGAGCTGGCGCTGGAGATCGAGGGCGCCTACTCGATGCTGGCGCGCGGCCCCGAGCACGCGGTCGCCGGCGGCGCCTGGCAGTACGGCTTCCTCCGCTCGCGCGCCAACTCGATCGAGGGCGGGACGACGGACATCCTGAAAAACATCATCGCCGAGCGGGTGCTCGGCCTGCCGAGGCTTCGGTAATGGCAGCGGGAGCGTTTTAGCGTGTACTTCGACCTCACCGACGAGCAGCAGGCCATTAGGTCGACTGCCCACGACTTCCTCGCCTCGCGCTTTAAATCGGAGCGGATCCGCGAGATCGCCGCCAGCGACAGCGGCTTCGACGAGGCCGGCTGGAAGGAGATGGCCGAGCTCGGCTGGGCCGGGCTGGCGCTGCCCGAGGAGTGGGGCGGACAGGGCCTCGGCGTCGTCGACCTGGCGGTGCTCTTCGAGGAGATGGGCTACGCGCTCGCCCCCTCGCCGCTGCTCTCGAACACGATCGTCGGCCTGGCTCTCGCCGCCGCCGGGTCGGACGAGCAGAGGGAGCGCTACCTGCGGCCGCTGGCGGCAGGCGAGCTGCGCGCCGTGCCGGCCCTGGTCGACGCCGGCGCCTCGGCCGAGCCGGGGAAGTTCACGATGGCCGCGGAGGGTGACGGCGACGGTGTCCTCCTCTCCGGCGAAAAGACGCTGGTGATGGACGCGGCGAGCGCCGACCTTTTCCTCGTCGCCACCGCCGACGGGCGCCGCCACCTCGTCGAGAAGGACGCGCAGGGGGTGACGGTCATCCCGGAGGAGTCGATCGACCCCACCCGTCGCCTCTCCTCGGTGCGGCTCGATGGAGTCAAAGTCGCCGCGGAGGCGACGCTGCCGGGAGAGGCGTCCGCTTACTTTCCCGTCCTGCACCGCGCCTGCGTCGCGATCGCGGCCGAGTCCACCGGGCTCGCCCAGCGGGCGCTGGAGATGTCGGTCGCCTACGCCAAAGACCGCCAGCAGTTCGGCCGCCCGATCGGCGCCTACCAAGCCGTCTCGCACCGCTGCGCGCAGATGCTGCTCGAGACCGAGAACTCACGGTCGGCCGTCTACGGCGCCGCCTGGGCCGCCGACGCCGAGCCGGAGTCGCTGCCGCTGGCCGCTTCGATGGCCAAGGCCTACGCTTCCGACGCCGGCTGGCGCGTCCCCGACATGGCGATCCAGGTCCACGGCGGGATCGGCTTCACCTGGGAGCACGACCTCCACTTCTTCCTCAAGCGCGGCCGCGCCAACGCGGCGATGTTCGGCGGCGCCAAGTGGCACCGCGAGCAGGTCGCCGACGCGGTCCTCGCCGGCGAGACCGCCCCGGCGAGCGCCTGACCCGAGACCGGATGGGCGCGCTCGACCGCATCTCCGTCGCCGCGATCGGCACCTCCGTCGCCGACCTTGAGGCGGAGACGCTGCGGGCCGAGGCGGCCGGGGTCGAGTGCGTCTGGGCGCCGGAGCTGTTCCGCAGCGCCGTCACCCAGGCCAGCTACCTGGCGGCGAAGACGGAGCGGATCGGGGTCGCGACCGGGATCGTCTGGGCCTTCACCCGCAGCCCCTTCATCCACGCGATCAGCGCCCTCGACGTCGACGAGATGTCCGGCGGGCGCTTCCGCCTGGGGATGGGCGCCGGGGTCAAACGGCTGAACGAGACCTGGCACAACGCCGACTACGGCAAACCGGCGCCGCACCTGCGCGAGGCGATCGAGGCGACGCGGCTGATCATGCGCCAGGCCAGCGCCGGCGAGCCGATCCGCTACGAGGGCGAGTACTACGACATCGACATCAAGGGCTGGATCCGGCCGCACCCGGCGCCGCGCAAGGCGGTGCCGATCTACACCGCCGCCGTGCAGGCGGGGATGGCGCGGATGGCGGGCGACGTCGCCGACGGGCTGATCGGCCACCCGATCCAGAGCCTGAAGTGGATCGACGAGGTGATCGTCCCCGCCTTCGAGAAAGGCCTCGAGCGCTCTGATCGCGAGCGCTCCGCCTTCGACTACCTGCCGACCGTCTGCTGCGCGATCGACGACGACGAGGGACGGGCGATCGAGATGGCCCGCCGCACGATCTCCTTCTACGCCACGGTGAAGACCTACATGCCGCTCTGGGAGCTGCACGGCTTCGCCGACAACGCGATCGAGGCCGGCGAGGCCTTCCGTCGCGGCGACCTCGCCGCGGTGCCGGCGGCGATCAGCGACGAGATGGTCGAGGCCTACTGCGCCGCCGGCCCCCTCGACAAGGTCCGCGCCCGGGTCGAGGCGACCGCCGAGCGCGCCGACGGCCTCTTCCTCACCCCGCCGACCTACTTCATCTCCCCCGAGGAGCTGAGCGAGTTCCAGAACCGCATCATCGACGCCTTCGGCCCGGGCGCTTGAGCGCCGAGCTCGAAGTCCTGGACAGAGTGCGGGAGATACCGGAGGGGTTCGTGCGGACCTACGGTGACGTCTCGCCGGGGGCGCCGCGATTCGCCGGCACCGTCCTCTTCCAGGCCGACGAGCCGGACCTGCCCTGGTGGCGCGTGGTCCGCGCCGACGGCTCGCTCGCCAAGGGAGACCGGCAGCGGGCGCTGCTGCGCGCCGAGGGCGTGCCGTTCCGCGGCGAGCGGGTCGACATGACCCGCGCCCGCGCCGCCGCCTAGCCCCGTTCCATCTCCCGCTGGACGTCGGCCTCGGTGATCCGGTTGCTGGGGCCGTAGGCCTTCCAGGCCTGGGTGATGACGCCGATGCCGACGCCGAGGATCACCCAGACCGGCCAGAAGTAGCCGCCCCCGCCGAGCGCCCAGATGACGACGCAGACGAGGACCGCAAAGGCGCCGCCGGCGGCGATGCCTTTGAAGTCCTGCTTCATCTTCAGGCGCTGGATCGCGAGCTCTCGCGCGTGCTCCGGCCTGTCGATGCCACCCTCAGCCATGCGCCTCATCCTAAGGGCTCGCTACGGGCAGATGACGATCAGGTGGAAGTCGGCGTCCTCCGGGGCGCCGTCTTTGCCTTTGGTCCGCACTTCGATCGCGTTCGGGTTGGCGGCCGAGGTGTTGGTCTGGGCATAGCCGGCGTTCGGCACCGAGGTGCCGGCGTTGTTGCGGGCGGCGACGTTGGCGCAGCCGGAGACGTTGAACGGGAAGGTGACGGCCACCGCGCCGCCGCCCTCGACGGCGGTGATGTTCGGGCCGCTGGCCCGCGCCAAGGCCGCGTTGCCGGGGCTGCCCGGGTTGTTGACCACCGCCCAGAAGGTGTGGGTCGCGACCTGCGCGAACGGCACCGTGCCGAGCTTGTTGTTGTTGATCTGGAACCCCGTCAGCGTGTCCTTCTTCAGCTTGCCGCCGCCGATCGTCTGCTTCTTGATCGCGCCGCCGTTGATCGTCTGCGCCGCGTAGGCGGTCCCCGCCAGCGAGGCGACGAGGGCGATCAGCGCCACCACCATCGCCGGCGACGGACGCCCCATCTTCAGCTTGCTCATCCTGGACTCCCTTCCAGTCGTTGCCGAGTACCCGAAATCAAGTAACCCGCCGGAAGGCGAGTCGGTGCGGTGGCTCTACCCGGGAAGGGCGGCGGCGAAGCGCTCGAAACTGGCGATGTCGGTCACCGGAGGGCCGTGACCGGGGAGAATCAGCGAGGGGTTGAGGTCCGCCAGCTTGCGGATCGAGCGGCGGTTCTCGGGCGGGTCGGTGGTCAGTTCGTCGGGGGGCTCGGCCAAGCGGGTGCGCAGCGAGACGTAGGAGATGTTGCGGATCACGTCGCCGCAGATCGCCACCCGGTCGGAGTCGCGGAAGAAGATCACCTCGCCCGGCGCGTGGCCGGGGGCGTGGACGACGCGGAAGCCGGCGACCTCGTCGCCCTCTTTCAGCACCCGGTCGACCTTGTGCGGTGGGCCTTCCCACATCCGGGCGAAGGCTTTCGCGCCGGGGTTGTTGGTCGCCGCCACCGGCCGCCGTCCCTCCATCGCGTCGAGGTCTCCCTCGTGGCAGGCGAGTGGCACCCCGCGCGCCTCGCAGATCGCCTTCGCGCAGCCCTGGTGATCGGGGTGGACGTGGGTAAGGGCGAGCATCGAGATCTCGCGACCCTCCAGCTCGGCGAAGATGCGGCGCCTGTCCCAGCGCCGGCCGGCGTCGATCAGCACGTCCTCGGCCAGGTAGACGTTGATCAGCGGGCGGGGGAACTCCTTCAGCCGCCAGACGCCGGGGGCGAGGTACCTCAATGCGAGATCCCGAGACCTTGGCGCGGCTCGCCGCTGTTCTTCGACAGCTCTTCCAGCCGGGCGATCTGGCGCTCGCCTTCCTGGCGCGCCGGGTGGTTGGCCGGCAGGCCCTCGATCAACCGGCGGATGCGGTTGCGCACCTGCAGTGCGAAGTGCGGGGTCACCGGGCCGGCGAGGGCGCGGATGTCCTCCGGCGTGACCTCCTTCGCCTGCCCGAGCAGCTCTGGGTTCTCGGCTTCGCTCATTCTCCGCCCCCGATCTTCGCAAGCTCGGCAAGTTCGTTCACTTCCGCCTGCTGGTCGACGCTGATCGCGTTCTGGTCGCCGATCACCCAGACGTGGTTGTAGAAGGCGCGGGTGGGGTCGGTGGTGTAGCCGGGCTTGACGTCGAGGAGGTAGTTGCGCAGGTCGTCCGGCAGGGCCGCGGCGTCGTCGGTCAGCAGCAGTGGGCCCCAGGTCCCGGAGGCCGAGAGCGGCGCCGCCGCGGCGGCGTCGGCGGGCGAGTCGTCGCGGGCGAGGACGAAGCCGTGGCCGGGGTCGTTGACGTTCCAGCCGAAGCTGCCGTCGCGGTAGCGGGCCAGCGCGAGGGCGTTGGCGACCGGGTCCTCACCGGCGACGCGTTTGACCTGTTTGGCGATCTTGCCGATTTCGCGGACCACGTCGGAGGAGATCGCCGAGGAGGGGCCGAGCACGTAGACCGGCACCTTCGGGTGCTTCTTCAGCGCGCTGGCGGTCGCCGCCGGCAGCTTGTCGGGCTCGGCGTAGAGGACCGGGTCGCCCGAGCGGGCGGCCCAGGCGGCGGCCGGCATCGCGAAGTCGGGGTGGGCGCTGGAGGCGACGACGATGTGGCGCGGCGGTTTGCCGACGAGGCGGTCGCGCAGGGTGGCGATCTGGGCGGCGGTGGTCGCCGGGTCGCCGGAGTCGATCGGCGCGGCCTGGCCCGGATAGGAGACCCGGCCGACCGCGAACAGCGGCGCTTCGCCGGTGGCGGCGCTGCCCCGCGGGTCGAGGGCGTCGAGCGCTTCCTCGGTCACCTCGGGAACCTCGTCGGTGCCGGAGAAGAGGATCGGCGCCCGCACCGGTTCGGCCATCAACACCGCGGCGGCGATCGCCCCGGCCCAGTCTTCTTCGCCGACCACGGTGACCGCGGCGGGCCGCTGGTCCTCGGTGATCGAGGGGAAGGCGGCCAGCGCGGCGCCGGCGGCGTTGGCCGCGGGCGTGGAGCCGCCGATCCGGGTCGTGTTGTTGGTCGCGAAGCTCGGGTAGCCGAGCGCTTCGGCGCTCTGCGATGGGGTCTCCTCCGAGCGGGCCTCGCTCGTGGTCGGCGTCGGAGCGGGGGCCGGCGCCTCGGACTCGTCCCCGCCGCCGCTGCCCCAAACGATCGCGGCGACGATGAAGAGCAGGGCGAGAGCGACCAGCGCGCCAAGGGCTTTCGGCGCGCCCGGCTTCTCTTCCTCCGCGCCCGGCTTCTCTTTTGCCGGGATCTCCTCCGGAGCGGCTTCCTGTGGCTCGGGGACGTCGGCGTTGATCGGCCGCTTCGGGATCACGCGGGGAAACGTATCGATCGGTCGGGGCGGGGAGGAGTAGAGTTCCCGACTGGCTGACTGACCAGTCAATCAGTAGGCGGCGAGAGAGGAAGAGATGGATTTCGCACTCAACGAGGAGCAGAAGGACTACAAGGAGCGGTGCCGGAAGTTCGCCCGCGAGGTGATCCGGCCGGCGGCCCGCAAGCACGACGAAGAGGAGAGCATTCCCTGGGAGGTGATCAAAGAGGCGCGGAAACAGGGCTTCGGCACGCTGGAGTCGATCCAGCGCTCCGCCGCCGACCCCGAGGGCCAGTTTCAGGTGATCTCCGCCGAAGAGTTCCACTGGGGCTGCGCCGGCACCGCCCTGGCGATCTCCGGCTCCGGACTCGCCGCGGCGGGCATCGCCTCCTCCGGCACCCCCGAGCAGATCATGCGCTGGGTCCCGGACTGCTTCGGGACGGCCGACGAGATCAAACTCGGCGCCTACGCGGTCACTGAGCCGCAGGCCGGCTCCGACGTCAAGAGCCTGAAAACGACCGCCAAACGCGACGGCGACGAGTGGGTCCTGAACGGGACCAAGGTCTTCATCACCAACGGCGGCATCGCCGACGTCCACGTCGTCGTCGCCACCGTCGACCCGGCGCTCGGCACCCGCGGCCAGGCCTCCTTCATCGTCCCCAAGGACACCCCGGGCCTCTCCCAGGGCAAGAAGGAGTCGAAGCTCGGGATCCGCGCCTCGCACACGGCCGAGATCGTGCTCGAGGACTGCCGCGTTCCCGGCGACTGCCTGCTCGGCGGCGAAGAGAAGCTGGAGAAGAAGCTGCAGCGCGGCCGCGAAGGGAAAAAGTCCCGGGGCGCCGACGCGCTGGCGACCTTCGAGGTGACCCGGCCGCTGGTTGGCGCCTCGGCGCTCGGCATCGCCCAGGCCGCCTACGAGTGGACCCTCGAGTACCTCGACGGCCAGTCCTACGAAGGCGTGCCGATGCTGCAGGCGCAGCGGATCCAGCAGACGCTGGCCGACGTCGCGACCGAGATCGAATCGGCGCGGCTGCTGGTCCAGCGGGCCGCCTGGATGGGTCGCAACGGGGTGCCGATGACCGGCGGCCAGGGCTCGATGTCGAAGCTGAAGGCCGGTGACGTGACGATGTGGGCGACGACGACGCTGATGGACCTCGTCGGCCCCTACGCGCAGAGCACCGAGTGCCCGCTGGAGAAGTGGTTCCGCGACGCCAAGATCTACCAGCTGTTCGAGGGCACGGCGGAGATCCAGCGGATGGTCATCTCCCGCATGCAGGCCCGCGAATACGCCGAGCGCCTCGGCTACGCCGCCGAAGTCGCGGCCGAGGCAGCGAAGAAGGAGCCGGTTCCAGCGTAAGCTCGAACCGTGCACGGCCCGCACGGACACGGACATAGCCACGCCCACGCGCTCGACGCGCGCCGCGCCGACAGCCGGCGGCGGATGTGGTGGGCGCTGTCGATCAACCTCGGCCTGCTGGTGGCCGAGGCGATCGGCGGCATCCTCACCGGCTCGCTGGCGCTGCTGGCCGACGCCGGCCACGTCCTCTCCGACGCCGGCTCGATCGTCCTCGCCCTGATCGCGGCTCGTCTGGCGACGCTGCCGGCGGCCGGGCGACGCACCTTCGGCTACCAGCGCTCGGAGGTGCTGGCGGCGCTGGTCAACGGGCTGCTGCTGGTCGTCGTCAGCGTCGCTGTCGCGGTCGCCGCCTTCGGTCGCTTCGGCGACCCGCCGGAGATCGATGGCTGGGGGGTGCTCGCGCTCGGCGTCCTCGGCCTGGCCGGCAACGTCGCCGCCACCATCGTCCTCGCCCGCGGCCAGCGCGAGGACATCAACCTCGAGGGCGTTCTGCGCCACTCGGTCGCCGACGCGCTCGGCTCAGTCGGCGTCATCGTTGCCGGTGCGGTCGTCCTGCTCGGCGGCTCGCCCGTCGTCGACCCGATCGTCGGCCTGCTGATCGCGGTGCTGATCCTCGCCTCCTCCTGGCGTCTGATCAAGGAGCCGTTCGACGTGCTGATGGAGGCGGCACCAGCCGGCGTCGACCCCGACGAAATCGGCGCCGCGATCTGTCAGGAGGAGGGGGTGCGCTCGGTCCACGACCTCCACGTCTGGACCGTCACCGCCGGCTTCGGCGCGATCGCCGCCCACGTCGTCGTCGCCCAGGGGGCCGACCGCGACCTGATCCGCCGCCGGTTGGAGCTGACCTTGCGCGAGGGCTACGGGATCGAACACACCACCCTGCAGATGGAGGAGGAAGCGAGCCAGGAGCTCCTCCATGTCGAGAACGCCCCGCCGGCCTAACCGCGCCCAGGCACGGCTTCGGCCACTCGTCTACTTAATTTTAGTAGTTCCTGTTTGCTCTCTGTGTGACTCGGCCTAGGTTGGGTAAGCGGAGGCGAAGCCTATGGTCAGGCAGGCGAGGAACTACATGGTGGGAGCGATGTCGGGCGCGGGATTGATTGCCGCTGCCGTCGTCGTCTTCGTGTTGCTTGTCTCGGCCCTCGTCTTCGAGGACCTGCCTGTCGCCGGCCTGATTGGCGGCGACGACGGGGCATCGGTCTCGGCCAACGAACCGGCCGCCGCGGCAGCGGTAGCCGGCGCGACCACCGGTCCCGGTGCGTCGGCGGCTGCCGCCGGCGGCGCCGGTCCAGCCAAAGGCAACGGCGCTGCGGGGAGGCCCGGCGATCAAGGAGCGCAGGGTGTCCAGGGCGGCGGCCAGCAGTCTCCGGCCGGCGGTGGAACGACCACGGGTAACGGCGGTAACGGTGGCGATTCGACCCCCGTCGCGACGACCAGCTCTGGCGGGTCGGGCGGCGGCGCCACCGGAACCGCCTCAAACAACGGCGGCTCGGGGTCGGGCGGCGGCGGAGGCGGTGGGTCCGAAAGCGGGGGTGGCACGACCAGCTCCTCGACCACCGGCAAAGTCACCGGCACCGTCAACGAAACGGTCAATCAGGTCGACCAGACCGTGACCGGCGGCGCGCTGGAGGCGACCGGGGTCACCGAGACGACCGAAGAAGTCGTCAACGGGGTCGCCGGTCCCGAATCGACGGTCGGCAAAGTCGTCGACGAAACCGTCGGCGCCGTCGAAGGCATCCTCGGCGGCGGCAAATAGGCCAGCGTTCCGCCTAAGTACCAGCTAATCGTCAAAATGCCCGTCCTATGGCGGAGCGAGATCAGGCGGGGTCGGTGGTGAGCGGCGATCCGATCGAGGGCTCGGCGGTGTTCCCGCGGGGCAGTCGGGTCAACGCCGAGGGGCATTTGGAGATCGCCGGCTGCGACGTGGTCGCGCTGGCCGAAGCGCACGGCACCCCCGCCTACCTTTACGCCGAGGACGACATTCGCGCCCGCGCCCGGGCCTATCGCGAGGCCTTCGAGTCTCGCGGCGCCGACTTCGAAGTCCTCTTCGCCAGCAAGTCGCTGCCCTGCACCGCCGCCTACCGGCTCTTCGCCGAGGAGGGGCTCTCGGTCGACGTCGCCTCCGGCGGCGAGCTGCACATGGCGCTGAAGGCCGGCTTCGATCCCGACCGGATCCACATGCACGGCAACAACAAGTCCGACGAGGAGATCCTCTTCGCCGCCCGCTCGGGCATCCGCCACCTGATCCTCGACTCCTTCGACGAGATCGAGCGCTGCGAGCGGCTGCTCGACGAACCGCAGCGGGTGCTGATCCGGGTCACCCCCGGGATCAAGCCCTCGACCCACGACTACATCACCACCGGCCAGCTGGACAGCAAGTTCGGCTTCGGGCTGGAGGACGGGCTGGCGGCCAAGGCGATCGAGCGCGTGCTCGCCTCCGAGAAGCTGGAGCTGGTCGGACTGCACGCCCACATCGGCTCCCAGATCTTCGAGCTCGAGCCCTACACGCTGGCGATCCAGGCGCTGGGCGAGCTGGCCGGCGACTGGTGCCAGGTGGTCAACGTCGGCGGCGGGCTTGGCGTCGCCTACACCGCCGAGGACGAGCCGCCCTCGATCGACTCCTACGTCGACGTCAAGGTTCGCGGCGTCGCCGAGGTCTTCGGCTCCGGCGTGCGAATCCTGGTCGAGCCGGGCCGCTCGCTGGTCGCCAACGCCGGCGTCACCGCCTACCGGGTCGGCACCGTCAAGGAGATCCCCGGCGTCCGCACCTACGTCGCCGTCGACGGCGGCATGTCCGACAACCTGCGGCCGATGCTCTACGGCTCGGTGTACGAAGCGCTGATCGCCGATCGCGCCGCTGCCGCTCCCGACACCCTGGTGACGATCGCCGGCATGCACTGCGAGTCCGGCGACGTGATCGTCCGCGACACGATGCTGGCCGAGCCGGCGGTCGGCGACGTCCTCGTCACCCCGGCCACCGGCGCCTACGGCTACGCGATGGCCAACAACTACAACGGCGTGCCGCGGCCGCCGGTGGTCTTCTGCCGCGAGGGCAAGGCGCGGGTCGTGGTCCGGCGCGAGACCTACGAGGACCTGACGGCGAGGGACGTCTAGTGTCGAGTCCGGTAACGATTGCCCGGTTCTGGCGCAGGCATCGTCGGGTCTGGCAAGGACGCAGACCCGAAGGCGTGGCAGCGCCACGCCGAGTGGTCGAGGACGCCGCCAGACGCGGCGAGGGCCAGCCAGAGAGGGCAAGCGTTGCCTGACTCGACACGTGAGAGCGACGTGGGCGCCGAGGGCTCCAAACCCGTCCGCATCGGGCTGCTGGGACGCGGCACGGTCGGCGCTGCCTTCGCCGAGCTGATGGCCGAACGGGCCGGCGCGGTCGAGGCCGCGACCGGGCGGCGGCCGGAGATCGCCGGCGTCCTGACCCGCGGCGAGGGCGACTTCGAGGAGATCCTCGCCGGCTCCGACCTGGTCGTCGAGCTGATGGGAGGGACCGAGCCGGCGCGCGAGCACGTGCTGGCGGCGCTGCGGGCCGGCAAGCCGGTCGTCACCGCCAACAAGCAGCTGCTGGCCCAGCACGGCGACGAGCTCTTCGCCGTCGCCCGCGAGGCCGGGGTGCAGCTGCGCTTCGAGGCGGCGGTCGCGGCGGTGATCCCGATCGTGCGCACGATCCAGGAGAGCTTCGGCGTCACCGAGATCGCCAAGGTCTTCGGCATCGTCAACGGCACCACCAACTTCATCCTCAGCGAGATGGCCGCCAGCGGCGCCGGCTACGACGCGGTCCTGGCGCGGGCGCAGGAGCTGGGCTACGCCGAGGCCGACCCGACGGACGACGTCAACGGGGCCGACGCGGCGGCGAAGATGGCGATCCTCGCCCGGCTCGCCTTCCACACCCCGGTGACGCTCTCCGAGGTTGCCTACGAGGGGATCGAGGCGATCCAGCCCGACGACCTCGCCTACGCCAAGGAGCTCGGCCTTTCGCTGAAGCTGCTCGGGGTCGCCGAGCGGCGCGACGGCGGCATCAGCGTCCGCGTCTTCCCCTGCTTCCTCTATCCCGGCCACCCGCTGGCGCCGATCGAAGGCGCCTTCAACGCGGTGATGGTCGAGGCCCCGGCGATCAGCGAGGTGACGATGTCGGGGCCCGGCGCCGGCGGTATGCAGACCGCCTCGGCGGTGCTCGGCGACGTCGTCTCGATCCTCGCCGGCGACGCGCCCGTGCACGAGACCCGGGTCGAGCTGCCGCTGGTCGAGGACGTCACCTCATCCTTCTACCTGCACCTCGAGGTGGCCGACCAGCCAGGCGTGCTGGCGCGGGTGGCGACCGTGCTCGGCGACCACGACGTCTCGGTCAAAAGCGTGGTCCAGCGCGGGACCGGTTCCGACGCGCGGCTGGTGATGGTGATCCACGAGTGCCTGGAGTCCCGCTTCGCGGCCGCAGTCGAGGAGCTGGCGAAGCTCGACGAGCTGCGCTCGCCGCCGCGCTCGATCCGAGTTATCGAGGAGGAGTACTCGGCATGACCTGGGGCGTGTTGATTGTCTGGGAGATGCGCTGATGGCCGCTGGGCTGATCGACCGCTACCGCGACCGGCTCTCGCTGGAGCCCGGCGACCCGGTCGTGACCCTGAACGAGGGCGCGACGCCGCTGATCGAGGCCCCCCGCCTTTCCGAGCGGATCGAAGCGCGTGCTTTCTTCAAGTTCGAGGGGCTCAACCCGACCGGCTCCTTCAAGGACCGGGGGATGACGGTGGCCGTATCGCGGGCCAAGGGGCGTGGGGCGGAGGCGATCATCTGCGCCTCGACCGGCAACACCGCCGCCAGCTGCGCCGCCTACGCCGCCCGCGCCGGGATGCGGGGGGCGGTGATCGTCCCCGAGGGCAAGATCGCGATCGGCAAGCTCGCCCAGGCGCTGATGCACGGCGCCCGAGTCGTCGCCCTGCAGGGCAACTTCGACGACGCCCTGCGGATCGTCCGCGAGCTCTCGCAGAAGCACCCGATCGAGCTGGTCAACTCGGTCAACCCGCACCGGATCGAAGGCCAGAAGACGGCCGCCTTCGAGGTGGTCGAGGACTTGGGCGAGGCGCCCGGAGCCCTGGCGATCCCGGTCGGCAACGCCGGCAACGTCACCGCCTACTGGCGGGGCTTCCAGGAGGTCGACGCGTCCCCGATCCTCTACGGCTTCCAGGCCGAGGGGGCGGCGCCGCTGGTCCGCGGTGAGCCGGTCGAGCATCCCGAGACCGTCGCTTCGGCGATCCGGATCGGCAACCCGGCCCGCTGGGAGGAGGCGATGGCCGCCTTCACCGCCAGCCGCGGTCGCGTCGCCGCCGTCTCCGACGAGCAGATCCTCAACGCCTACCGCTGGCTGGCCGACAACGAAGGCGTCTTCTGCGAGCCCGCCAGCGCCGCCTCGGTCGCCGGCCTCCTCGCCCACGGCCTGCCGGTCGTCGAGGGCGGCGCCAAGCCCGAGACCGTCGTCTGCGTCCTCACCGGCCACGGCCTCAAGGACCCCGACACCGCCCTCTCGAAAGCGCCGGCGGTGATCAACTGCGAGAACGACCTCAGCGCGGTCGAGCGCGCGGTCTTCGACTGAGATGACCGCCCGCCACCGACTCGTCCGCGTCCCCGCTTCCTCGGCCAACCTCGGGCCCGGCTACGACGCGATGGCGGCGGCGATGGCGATGCACCTGGAGCTGGAGGTGGAGGAGGCAGGCGAGTTCTCCTTCGACCCCGGCGGCCTGGAGGTCTCGACCGGGCGCGACAACCTGATCGTGCGGGCCTTCGAGAGCCTGCGGCCCGCGGACGGGATCGCCTTCCGGCTGCGCAGCGAGATCCCGCTGGCGCGGGGCCTGGGGTCGAGCGCGGCGGCGATCGTCGCCGGCCTCTACGCCGCCGACCACCTCTACGAGCTGGCGCTGGACAAGGGAGAGATGCTGGCGCGGGCGACCGAGATCGAGGGGCACCCCGACAACGTCGCCGCGGCGATCCACGGCGGCTTCGTGGTCTGCGGCAAGGGCGACGACGGGGCGCCGACCGCGGCGCGCTTCGACCCGCCCGAGGGCCTGGAGGGGATCGTCGTGATCCCGCCCGAGGAGGTCTCAACCGAGCGGGCGCGCGAGGCGATCCCGGCCGAGGTGCCGCTCGCCGACGCGGTCGCCAACGTCTCCGCCGCGGCGATGCTGAGCCTCGGGCTGCGCGACGCCGACCTCGACCTCCTGGCCCGCGGGCTCGACGACCGCCTCCACCAGCCGCGCCGCCGCGACCTCTACCCGCGCTCGATGGAGATCGTCGACTCGTCCCGCGAGCTGGGCGCGCTGGGGGCGACGATCTCCGGCGCCGGCCCGACGGTCCTGGTCTGGACCACCTGGCAGGACGCCGGCAACGTCGCCGGGGCACTGGAGGAGCGCTGCGCCGGCTGGGCCGCTGTTCGCCGCCTCCCCTTCAGCCCCCTCGGCGCCGACGTCCCCGAGCTCTGAGCATGGACTGGGTGGTGCAGATCGGGTTGATCGAGTTGGCGCTGGGCGGCCTGCTGGGCTGGGCGATGGTCGTTCGCGACGAGCGGCCTGATTGGTTGCGGCGGATCGGCATCGTCGCCCCGCAGCGGATTCGCCAGGTCCACCTCGACTACGTGATGATGGGCCTGATCCTGATCGGGGTCGGGCTGGCGGTGCCGGACCTGCCGGCCGCGGTCGCGGCCGCGCTCGTCTTCGGCACCTTCGTCAACCCCTTCCTCTTTGTCCCGCTCGCCTTCGATCCCGACGTGGACAAGCGGCTCTGGTACCGGGCGCTGGCGGTGGTCAGCTTCATCGGCGTCAGCGGCGGCTTGGTGGTCGCGGCCGTCGTCGGACCTGGCTAGAAGCGCCGCTGGCGCGATTAGGATCGCGCCATGCCGACCCTCGCGAAGCCGAAGCTGCTCCTGCCCGCCCTCGTCATCGCCGCGCTGCTAGCTCTGCCGGCGGGCGCGAGCGCGACGCTGAGCTACGTCAAGAACCCGTTCAACTCGACGGTCTTCGTCGCGGGCGACGACGGCAGCGGCGCCAAGAAGGTCGAGGCCGGGCACAACCCGCACGTCGCCCCCAACGGCCTCGCGGTCGCCTATCTGCACGAAGGGGCGAAGAACGCCCAGGAACTGAAGATCGCGCCAGCGGCCGGCGGGCCCGGCAAAACGCTGATGACCAACCTGCGCGAAGCCTTCTACCTCACCTGGTCGCCCGACTCGAAGACGATCGCGGCGCTGCGCGGGCCCGAACTCGGCAAGCGCAAGCTGGTCGTGATCGACGTCGCCACCGGGTTGCAGAGCGTCATCGCCACCGGCTTCTTCAGCGGCTTCAGCTTCTCCCCGGACGGGACCGAAATCGCCTACTCGGTCGCGGGCAGCGAAAAGTACCCGCCGCGCAGCGACGTCTTCCGCTTCCCGGTCCCGATTCCCGGGGTGGTCAACGTGCGGGCGCCGGAAGCGGTTCGCCTGACCAAGGACCACCGTTCCTCGCAGCCGTTGTGGGGGCCGGAGAAGATCGTCTTCGTCAAGACGCTGGGCAAGAACCGCAAGTACGGCCCGAAGAACGAGCTCTTCCTGATGAACTCGCAGGGAAAGCAGGTCAAGCGGCTGACCCACACCAAGGTGCCGCCGCTGCTCCAGGGCCTGTTCCCGACCGACTGGTCGGCCAACGGCAGCCGCCTGCTGACCGAGTTCCAGGGCCAGGACACCAGTTACGCCGTCGTCGTCAACCCGAAGACGGGGGCGCAGCGGCCGGTCGCCGGGACGGGGGAGAGCGGCTTCGTCGGCACCGACCTCTCCGCCGACGGCAGCGTCGTGCTTGGCTTCAACGGCGGCTTCGAGGTGGGGCTGCGGAACAACAAGGTGCAGACCGTGCCCTACGGCGGCGGCAAACCGAAGACCCTGGTCAAAGAAGCCTACGAACCGAGCTGGAACCGGTGAGTGGCGCTTTTGTCCTCCACGTAGGGGACAAAAGCGACACGCCTAGTCCAGCAGGCCCACCTGGCGCAGGATCGAGACGCTGTCGGAGTAGACGTCCTTGCGCTTGACGAGGCCGTTCTCGAAGGGGATCACGTCGAGGCCGTCCCACTCGACCCGGTTGCCGGTCGGCTCGGCGACCAGGTCGCCGCGGCGCATCGTCTGGGTGTGGGTCGCCGAGGCGGTCCATTCCTGCACGACCAGCCCGTCGCGCACGTAAAGGCGCCGGGTAGCGAAGGCGATGTCTGGCCAGGTGGCGAAGATCGAGCCGATGTGGGCGCGCGCCTCCTCGCCCTCAGCCGCCTCGCCGGCGGTGTGGTTCTCGAAGACCATGTCCGGCGCGTGCATCGCCATGATCGCGTCGAGGTCGTGGGCGTTCCAGGCGGCGTTGTAGCGGTCGATCGCCTCCTGCAGCGCCTCGGGGGAGTCCTTGCTCGGGTCGGTCATCGGGGTTAGGGTCGAACCTAATGGCGAGCGACTACTCAATCAAGCACCGCGACGAGTTCGAGCGGATGGAGGGGTCGGGCGAGTGCACCTGGCTGCTTGCCCGTAAAGCGCTCGGCACCGGCGCCTTCGGCTACAACCTGGTCGAGATCGCGCCCGGGGGCCAGATCCCCGAGCACGACGAGTCCGGCAGCGGCCAGGTCGAGCTTTATTTGATCCTCGAGGGCGAGGCGACGATGCGGCTCGACGGCACCGACCACCCGGCGCCGGCCGGCACCTTCGCCTCGATCGAGCCCGCCGCCACCCGCACGATCCTCAACCGCTCCGACGCCCCTGTCACCGCGATGCTGATCGGCGTTCAGCCCGAGGGCGGCTACGAGCCGATGTCGTGGGCTTGACCCCTGTCCCTATAATCCCGTAACCCGTCAACCCGTCGCGCGCCCGCTCGAAGAAGGCGTGGAACCCGGGAGGTACGAATCTTGAAGGCCCAGTCCGACCGCGGCGCTCGCGTCGAGCGCTACTCGCCAGAGCGCCCCTACCGCCCCCTCGTTTCGCCGCCGAGCGTCGAGGACAAGGACGCCTGCGCCATCTATGCCTCGGTCCGCAAGGACGCGACGCCGAACCACGAACCGATCGAGCTGGCGATCCCGGCGCTGCAGAAGATGCTCCACCGCGCCGGCAACGTCGACGGCGAGGGGGACGGCTGCGGCCTGCTGCTCGACATCCCGCGCAAGATCTGGGCCGAGGAGGTCCGCTCCGGCGGCCATGACCCCTCGCTGGCGACCGACGACGCCTTCGCCGTCGCCCACATCTTCATCGAGCGCTCCCAGGACGTGGAGAAGATCAAGCACGACGCCCGCGAGCTGCTCGCCGAAGGCGGCTTCCGCGTCCTCGCCGAGCGCGTCGGCGTCGTCGACTCGCCCGCCCTCGGCCCGACCGCGCGGGAGGAGGAGCCGATCTTCTGGCAGCTCGGTGGTCTCGTCCCCGACGCCGGCAGCCGCGACGCGGTCCTCTTCGACCTGATGATCTGCCTGGAGAAAGAGCTCGGCGTCCACGTCCCCTCCTTCTCCGCCACCACCTGCGTCTACAAGGTGATGGGCGCGCCGAAGGTGCTCGGCGAGTACTACCCGGACCTGCGCGACGAGCGCTTCGAGACGATCGGCTGCTTCGGCCACAACCGCTACTCGACCAACACCTGGCCCTCGTTCAAACGGGTGCAGCCGTTCTCGGTCCTCGGCCACAACGGCGAGATCAACACGATCCAGCAGCTGCGCCAGGAGGCGAAGATGCTGGCGGTCCCGATCCAGCCCGACTCCTCCGACTCGCAGGACCTCAACCGCACGATCGACACCCTGGTCAGCCGCGAGGGCTTCAGCCTCGCCGAGGCGATGGAGATGGTCGTGCCGCCGATCGTCGAGGAGGTCCGCGGCCTGCCCGAGGACCTGCACGCCTTCTACATGTACCTGCACCAGACGATGGGCCCGTTCGCGCAGGGGCCGGTGGCGCTGATCGCCCGCCAGACCGACGAGTGCGTCTTCTCCGCCGACGCGATGGGCCTGCGCCCGCTCTGGCAGGTAGAGACCGAGGACGATTTCGTCTTCAGCTCCGAGCCGGGCGTCGTCTCGGTCGAAAAGATGTGTTCCGAGCCGAAGCCGCTCGCCCCCGGCGAGAAGGCGCTGGTGCTGATCGATCGCGGCGCCCGCCACTCGACCCTGCACCCGCACGACGAGATGCTGCGGATCGTCCGCGATCGCTGGCTGGCGCGGAACGGCGCCGAGGCCGTCGCCCCCTACGAGCGGGCGCTGGAGACCGGCGGCCCGCTTGAGGGCGCCGACGTCCCCGGCTACTCCGACGCCGGCCCCGAGGAGCCGGTCAAGGTCACCGACCGCGTCCTCGCCGGCTTCGGCTGGCAGCGCGACGACGTCAAACTCGTCCAGCAGATGGCCTCCAACGGGGCCGAGCCGGTCGGCTCGCTGGGCTACGACGGGCCGCTGGCGGCGCTCTCGCCCGAGCGCCAGAACCTCGCCGACTACTTCAAGGAGACGGTCGCCGTCGTCACCAACCCGGCGATCGACCGCGAACGCGAGATGGAGCACTTCTCGACCCGGGCGCTGTTCGGCCGCCGGCCCTCGCTCGACAACGCCGGCGAGGACACCGGCACGGTAGAAACCGGGTTCCCGGTGATCCTCGGCGGCCACCATGGCCTGGCGCCGCTGGCCGAAGAGCCCTACCGCCGGATCGCCCGCGAGCACGACACCTACCTGCTCGAGGACCTCTGGGAGGAGTTCCGCGGCCGCGCCGCCGCGGTCGACATCTCCCTGCTGGAGTCGGAGACGACCAAGGGCGCGATCGACCGCGTCAAGCAGGAGGCCGTGAAACAGGTCCGCAACGGCTGCGAGCTGCTGGTCCTCACCGACCGCACCGTCTACGACGCTGAGCGGCGCTACCTCGACCCGCACCTGGCGACCTCGGCGATCGACCAGGCGCTGAAGCAGTTCAAGGTCGAGAAGGGCGAAGTCAACCTGCGGCGGCGCTGCGGCATCGTCCTGCGCTCGGCGGCGATCCGCAACGTCCACGACGTGATGCTGGCCCTCGGGCTCGGCGCCAACGGCGTCTGCCCGTACACGATGGTCGAGGTGATCTGCGTCGAGGACTACGAGTCGGACGTCTCCAACCTCTGCGCGGCGCTGCGCAAAGGAATCGAGAAAGTGATCTCGACGATCGGCATCCACGAGGTGCGCGGCTACGCGCGCCAGTTCAGCTCGATCGGGGTCAAGCCGGAGCTGGCGGAGATCTTCCAGACCGACTTCTTCGCCGCGTCGGACAAGGCCGGCACCGGGTTCTCGAACCTCGACGAGGACACCGACGCCCGCGCCCACGCGCTGCGCGGCGACGACGCGGCGGCGAAACCGGCGAAGACCTTCCGCTTCTACCCGAAGGTCTACAAGGCGGCGATCGCGACCGCGAACGGGTCCGGGACCTACGAGGAATACTCGGAGAAGGTCCGCGACCTGGAGAAGCAGAACCCGATCTCGATGCGCCACATCATGGCCCTGAAGGGCGACCGCGACCCGGTCGACCCGAGCACGGTGAACGCCGGGGTCGGCCACCACGACTACCCGATCGTGATCTCCTCGATGAGCTTCGGCTCCCAGTCCGAGCCGGCCTTCCGCGCCTACGCCGACGCGGCGAAGGCGACCAACATCCTCTGCATGAACGGCGAGGGTGGCGAGATCCGCGACATGTACGGGCAGTACCGCAAATGGCGCGGGCAGCAGGTCGCCTCCGGGCGCTTCGGCGTCTCGGCGGAGATGCTGAACAGCTCCTACGTGGCCGAGATCAAGATCGGCCAAGGCGCCAAGCCTGGCGAGGGCGGCCACCTGCCTGGGAAGAAGGTCTCCGAGAAGGTCGCCGCCGCGCGTAACGCCTCGCCAGGCACCGACCTGATCTCGCCCTCCAACAACCACGACCTCTACTCGATCGAGGACCTGGCCGAGCTGATCGACGAGCTGAAGACCGTCAACCCGGACGTGCGGGTCTCGGTCAAGGTCCCGGTGGTGCCGAACATCGGCACGATCGGGCTCGGGATCGCCAAGGCCGGCGCCGACATCATCACCCTCTCGGGCTTCGAGGGCGGCACCGGCGCGGCGCGCCAGCACGCGCTGCGCCACGTCGGCCTGCCGAGCGACATCGGCACCCGCGCCGTGCACCGGGCGCTGATGGAGGCCGGGCTGCGCAACCGGGTCGAGATCTGGGCCGACGGCGGGTACC
>JBIOTO010000114.1:0-6780 GCA_044865945.1 Solirubrobacterales bacterium | reverse complement strand
CACCGCGGCGCCCGCACCCTGGCGATCTCCGACGCGACGATGTCGGAGGTGGGGGAGCACGCCGAGCTGACGCTCTACTTCTCTTCCAATAGCCCGAGCTTCACGCGCAGCCACACCGCGCTGATGGCGCTTGTCCAAGGTTTGGCGCATGGTTTGTACGCCCGGGACGAAGCCGCGCACAAAGACCGCATCCGTGCCTACAAACTGAAGTAACGCGGGAGTCGGCCCAGCGTCCCCGCCACGTAAGATGGCCGGGATGACTGAGCGCGCGACGTTTCGACTGAAAACCGGCCTGGCCGAGATGCTTAAAGGCGGGGTGATCATGGACGTGGTCACCCCCGAGGAGGCGAAGATCGCCGAGGAGGCCGGCGCCTGCGCGGTGATGGCCCTGGAGAGGGTCCCGGCCGACATCCGCCGCGACGGCGGCGTCGCCCGCATGTCGGACCCGGCGATGATCAAGGGGATCCAGGAGGCGGTCTCGATCCCGGTGATGGCCAAGGCGCGGATCGGCCACTTCGCCGAGGCGCAGGTCCTGCAGGCGCTGGAGGTCGACTACATCGACGAGTCGGAGGTTCTGACCCCGGCCGACGAGCGCAACCACATCGACAAGCTTGGCTTCGAGGTGCCGTTCGTCTGCGGCGCCACCAACCTCGGCGAGGCGCTGCGGCGGATCGGCGAGGGGGCGGCGATGATCCGCTCCAAGGGCGAGGCCGGCACTGGCAACGTCGTCGAGGCGGTCCGCCACATGCGCGAGATCAACTCCGGGATCAAGCGTCTCGCTCAGCTGCGCCCGGAGGAGCTCTCGGCGGAAGCCAAAGAACACCAGGCGCCGATCGAAGTCGTCCAGGAGGTGGCCAAGGCCGGCCGTCTGCCGGTGCCGCTGTTCTGCGCCGGGGGCATCGCCACCCCGGCCGACGCGGCGCTGATGATGCAGCTCGGGGCCGAGGGCAACTTCGTCGGCTCGGGAATCTTCAAAAGCGCCGATCCGGAGCGACGGGCGCGGGCGATCGTCGAGGCGACGACTCACTTCAACGACCCCGAGCGCGTCGCCGCCGCCTCGATCGGGCTCGGTGAGGCGATGCCGGGCCTGGAGATCGCCGATCTCGCCGCCGAGGACGCCCTGCTGCAGAACCGCGGAGCGTAGGTGGCCGATCTGAAGGTCGGCGTCCTCGCGCTGCAGGGAGGCTTCGAAGCCCACCTCGACACCCTGCGCCGGCTCGGGGCCGAGCCACGCGAGGTTCGCGCCCCGGAGGACATGGAGGGCCTCGACGCCCTCGTCATCCCTGGCGGGGAGAGCACGACGATCGGCAAGCTGATCGAGTCGGCCGCGCTGGAGCCGGCCCTGCGCGATCACCATGCCGCCGGCAGGCCGATCCTCGGCACCTGCGCCGGGATGATCGTCTGCGACGCCGAGCACCTCGGCTTCATCGATGCTGAGGCGAAGCGAAACGCCTTCGGGCGCCAGCTGCAGAGCTTCGAGGTGGACCTCGAAGTGACGGGCGTCGGTGACGAGCCGCTGCGGGCGGTGTTCATCCGCGCCCCGTGGGTCGAGCGCTGGGGAACCGAGGTGGAGGTGCTCGCCTCCTATGACGGGCATCCGGTGGCGATCCGGGAAGGAAGCGTCCTGGCCTGCGCCTTCCACCCGGAGCTGACCGACGACCCGCGTTTCCACGCGATCTTCATGGCAATGGCGACCGCCGCCCGCGAGCGGGCGGGGGAGGAGGCGACGAGATGAGCGGTGGCGACCCGAGGGTCCAGAACCTGGCGAAGATCCTGGTCGGGTACTCGACCCAGGTGAAGGAGGGCGACGTCGTCGCGATCGACGGCGAGAGCGCGGCGGCCCCTCTGTTGCTGGCGGTTTACGAGGAGGTGCTGAAGGCGGGCGGCAACCCGATGCTGAACGTCGCCCTGGAGGGCCAGATCGCCGCCTACTTCAAACACGCCTCCGACAGGCAGCTGGAATGGATCTCGCCGTTCGCCGAGTGGATGGTGGACAACGCCGACGTGCGGATCGCGATCGGCGCCAGCACCAACACCCGCGAGCTCTCCGGCGTGCCGCCCGAGCGCCAGACGCTGCGCCAGTCCGCGACCGGCGATCTGATGACGCGGGCGATGAAGCGCGCTGCCGAGGGCTCATTCCGCTGGTGCTACACGCTGTTCCCGACCAGCGCCTACGCCTCGGAGGCGGAGATGAGCCTGGCCGACTACGAAGACTTCTATTACGGCGCCTGCCTGGCAAACGACCCCGAGCCGCTGACCGCCTGGAAGCGCGCCTCCGAGGAGACGACCCGCCTGGCCGACTGGATCGAGGGCCACGAGGAGGTGCGGGTGACCGCGCCGGGAACCGACATCAAGCTCGGGATCGCCGGCCGCAAGTTCATCCCCTGTATCGGCGACAACAACATGCCCGACGGCGAGTTCTTCACCGGCCCGGTCGAGGACTCGGTCGAGGGCGAGGTCAGCTTCCACCTGCCGGCAGTGATCGGTGGTCGCGAGGTCGCCGGCGTCCGCCTCCGCTTCGAGGCGGGCAGGGTCGTCGATGCCTCGGCCGAGCGCGGGGAGGAGTACCTGCTGAAGCTGCTCGACACCGACGAGGGCGCCCGCACCCTGGGTGAGCTCGGGATCGGCACCAACTACGGGATCGCCAATGGCACCCGCGAGGTCCTGCTCGACGAGAAGATCGGCGGCACCGTCCACATGGCGGTCGGCAGCAGCTATCCCGAGTCGGGCGGCGAGAACGAGTCGGCCGTCCACACCGACCTGGTCTGCGACCTGCGTCTCGGCGGCAAGCTCGAAGTCGACGGGGTCCTGATGCAGGAAGACGGGCGGTTCGTGGTCTGACCGCGAGTCAGGTCTGGGCGAGGATGGCGACGATGCCTACGACCCAGGCCACGAGCATCCCGCCGAACAGGCGGTACATGGTCTGGTTCAGCATCGCGGTCTGGGCAGCCATCTCCATTCGCACCGCCCTGAATTCCTCACGCATCTCGGTGCGCGTCTCTTTGAACCCCTCATTGACCCGGTGATTGAGTTCATCGAGCCGCTCGTCGGTCCACGTTTCCCGTGCCATCACAGCCATATTGCCAGGCTACAGGGCAATCTGCAACGTGTTGTGCGCGAAACGTAAAGGTTTCGCAACAACTTTCCTACTGCTCTGGCAAGGGCGATCCGGCGAGGAGGAAGAACCAGAGGGTTAGGGCGAGCGCGGCCAGCATCACCGAGGCCATCAGCACCGCCTCGACGACGGTGACCGAGTTGGTGACGGGGCTGGTGTCGCGCATGCTTTTCAGCCAGGTCGGGCGCATCGGCGCCAGCCGGTTGGTGCCGGTGATGCGGATGTAGAGGTTGTTGAGGCGGCCGATCAGCCAGGCGACGATAAGGATCGAGATGACGATGCCGACGGCGACGACCGCGTAGGGCCCGCCGCTGGGGAACTGCGTCTCGGAGACCTTGGAGCCGATGTAGACCCAGCTCAGCGGGATCGCGGTCCAGAGCGAGAAGGCCGCCAGCAGCATCGCGAGGAAGACGAGACTGGCGGCGAGGGCACGGCCCGCGCGGTGGCTTTTCTCCTGCGTCCCCATACCGACTCCATAGAATGGCAGGACATGTCCGGGCACTCCAAGTGGCACTCGATCAAACACAAGAAGGGCGCCGCCGACGCCAAACGCGGCAAGCTCTTCAGCAAGCTGGCGCGGGCGATCACCGTCGCCGCGCGCGACGGTGGCGGCGACGTCAGCGGCAACCCGACGCTGGCCACCGCGGTCCAGAAGGCCAAAGACGCCTCGATGCCGAAGGACAAGATCCAGAAAGCGATCGACGTCGGCACCGGTGCCGGTTCGGACGGCGCCGCGATCGAAAGGATCGTCTACGAGGGGTACGGGCCGGCCGGCGTGGCCGTCCTGGTCGAGGCGCTGACCGACAACCGCAACCGCGCCAGCGCTGAGATCCGCCACGCCTTCTCCAGTCACGGCGGGAGCCTCGGCGAGCCCGGCTCGGTTGCCTGGATCTTCGAGAAAAAGGGCGCGATCACCCTCGATGGTGGGCGCTACGGCGAGGACGACCTGATCGGCGCGATCGACGCCGGTGCCGAAGACGTGCGCGAGGACGAAGGCAAGCTGCGGGTGATCACCGACCCCCACGACCTGACCTCGGTGCGCGAGGCGCTGGAGGGCGAAGGGATCGAGTTCGAGTCGGCCGGCCTGGTGACCGAGCCAAAAAGCACGGTCGAGGTCAAGGGCCACGACGCCGAACGGGTCCTGAAACTGCTGGAGGCGCTCGACGACCAGGACGACGTCGACGAGGTCTACGCCAACTTCGACATCCCGGCCGAGGTCCTGGAGCAGTTAGCCGCCTGAGGCGGCTTCGGGAAGGCATCCGACCCACTTCCGAGAATCACTACCTATGCAGGTAGTGATGGGCATAGACCCTGGAGCAGCCAACCTGGGCTTCGGCATCGTCCGGGTCGAGGGCAACCACATGGTCGCCCTCGACGGCGGCGTGGTCGAGACCACCCCGGATCAGCCGATGGAGCGGCGACTGGAGCGAATCCACAGCTCCCTGCGCGAGCTGATCGCCTGGCACGAGCCGAAGGCGATGGCGATCGAGGAGGTCTACTTCGGCAAGAACGTGCGCTCGGCGATGGCCGTCGGCCAGGCCAGCGGCGTCGCCATGCTGGCGGCGGCCGAGCACGGGGTCGACTGCTTCGCCTACACGCCGCAGGCGATCAAGATGGCCGTCTGCGGCTCCGGCGGCGCCGGCAAGCGCCAGGTGCAGCGGATGGTCGGCACGCTGCTCGGCCTGCCCGAGCCGCCCTCTCCCGACCACGCCGCCGACGCCCTCGCGGTGGCGATCTGCCACGGCGGTGGCAGCGGCCATCGCGCCGCGGTCGGCATCGCCGCCGAAGCCGGCGCGAGCCAGGAGCGGGTCGCCGGATGATCGCCGCGGTTCGCGGTGAGGTGATGGTGCGGCGCGCCGATCACGTCGTGATCGACGCCGGTGGCGTCGGCTACCGGCTGACCGTTTCCTCCGAGACCTTGAAGGCGGTTCCGGCAACCGGGCGCGACGCCTTCCTCCACGCCGAACTGATCTCCCGCGAGGACTCTCTGGCGCTCTACGGCTTCAGCTCCGAGGAGGAGCGCGACCTGTTCCGCCTGCTGATCACCGTCAGCGGCGTCGGGCCCAAGGTGGCGATCGCGACCCTTTCCGGCGGCACCGCCCGCGACCTGCTGCGCGCGATCGCCGCCGGCGACGCCAAACGCTTCCAGGCGGTTCCGGGGATCGGCAAACGGACGGCGGAGCGGATCATCGTCGAGCTGCGCGAGAAAGTCGCCGGGGCGCTTGAGGAAGAGGTGGCACTGGCGGCCGCCGAGGAGGGCGACGCTCGCTCGCTCGCCCGCGACGGCCTCGTCAACCTCGGCTACGCGCCGCTGGAAGCCGAGCGGTTGCTCGATGGGGTGGAGGGCGAGGAGGCCCAGGACCTCGTTGCTGCCGCCCTGCGCAAGGCCGGCGCCTCCAGGAACGCCGCGTGAGCGGGCCTCCGGAGATCGGCGGCGGCAGGATCCGTACGCCGGGGATCGATGGCGAGCCGGTGCCGGTCGACGCCGAGGTGAAGGTTCACGACGCCCGCGCCGAGGCCCCCGACGAGGACCTCGACCGCTCGCTGCGACCGCCGACCCTGGAGGACTTCGTCAACCAGCAGCAGGTGACCGACCAGCTGGCGATCTTCATCGAGGCGGCCAAGCGCCGCGGCGAGCCGCTCGACCACGTCCTCCTGGCCGGACCGCCGGGCCTCGGCAAGACCTCGCTCGCCCACATCGTCGCCGCCGAGCTGGGCGTGCCGATGGTGCAGACCGCGGGGCCGGCGCTGGAGCGCAAGGCTGACGTCGCCTCCTTCCTCACCTCGCTGGAGCCCGGCAGCGTCTTCTTCATCGACGAGATCCACCGCCTCGGCCGCGCGGTCGAGGAGACCCTTTACCCGGCGATGGAGGACGGCGAGCTGCCGGTCGTCCTCGGCCAGGGCGCCGGGGCGCGGACCGTGACCCTGCCGTTGCCGCCCTTCACCATGGTCGGCGCCACGACCCGGTCGGGGCTGCTGACGACCCCGCTTCGCGACCGCTTCGGCGTCTCCCATCGCCTCGAGTACTACGCGCCCGAGCACCTGGCGCTGATCGTCGAGCGTTCCGCCGGGATCCTCGGCGTCGAGATCGACAGCGAGGGGGCAGAGACGATCGCCCTGCGTTCCCGCGGCACGCCACGGGTCGCGAACCGGCTGCTGAAGCGGGTGCGGGACTTTGCCCAGGTGAAGGGCAGCGGCGAGATCGGGGCTGCGGTGGCCGCCGACGCGCTGGAGATGCTGGAGGTCGACGCCGGCGGTCTCGATCGCAGCGACAGGGCGCTGCTGGAGGTGATCGCCACCAAGTTCGGCGGCGGACCGGTCGGGCTCTCGACCCTGGCGATCGCGATCGGCGAGGAGCAGGACACGATCGAGGACGTGCTTGAGCCCTATCTGCTCCAGCAGGGCCTCCTGAAGCGGACCCCGCGCGGCCGCGTCCTCACCCAGCGCGCCTTCGACCATCTCGGCCTGCAAGCGCCCGAAGGCGCGGCGAGTCTCTTTTAAGCCGCGCCAGCTAGCCTGTCGATCATGCCGTTTTTCATCTGTCCGAATTGCGGACACCGGGAGGTGAGCGGGGAGAGGACCGCGGGGTTCAGTACCCGTCCGAAGGGCTGCTCGAAATGCGGCTTCGGCTTTGTCTTCGAATTACTCGACGATTATTATCCGGC
>JBIOTO010000113.1:0-13624 GCA_044865945.1 Solirubrobacterales bacterium | reverse complement strand
GGATCGACGTCACCGTGCCGCACCGGAGCCGCTCGTCGAAACCGATCCGCCGGCACGTCTCCGAGGTGCCAGCTGACGAGCGCACGGTCGAAGAAGGGATCCCGGTGACGACCGTCCCGCGCACGATCCTCGACCTCGCCGCGACCGAGTCCTCTGACACCGTCGAGAACCTGCTGCGCGAGTCCGAACGGCTCCGACTCTCCGACCGGCTCTCGCTCCCAGACCTGATCGCTCGCTATCCGGGCAAACGAGGGACTCGCAAGGTCCAATTGGCCCTTGATCGCCTGAAGGAAGACCCGGCCGGTCAGAAGCGCTCGCCCCTGGAGGAGCGCTTCGCTCCCTTCCTCCGCCGGCACCGCCTCCCCTTACCCCGCTTCAACGACTGGATCCTCCTCGGCGCTAAGCGCTACCGCGTCGACTGCCACTGGCCGAACCTCCGCCAGGTGGTCGAGCTCGACGGCTGGGACGCCCACTCCACCCGCGCCGCCTTTCGCGAGGACCGGGCAAGAGACCGGCGCCTCACCGCCGCCGGCTACACGGTCACCCACATCACCTGGAACCAGTTGGATGACGAACCGGAGGCGGTCGCCTCTGACCTTCGGTCACTGCTCCTGGGATAGAGAAATAGAAAAAGACCCAAGAACAAAGCCGGGACCGCTCCCACCTCTACCTGCCGGAGTCGAGGTGGGGGCGGCCCCGGCTACAGGACCCGTCCCACCAGCTACTTCAGACGACGCCGTCGGCCGTCTCGACGCGGAACGCCGAGCGCAGCGGGTGCGCTGGCTTGAAGAAGGTCGCGGTCTGGGTTTTCACCTGCCATGGATCCGGCAGCGTCCCTTCCGGAGAGCCGAGGAACCTGGTGAACAGCACCGAGGCGCGGCGGCAGGTGATCCCGGAGCGCGTCGGGATGTAGAGCAGGTACTGGCCCTTGGCGAAGAACAGGGAGCCGACGTCGGAGCCGGCGTTGACGGTGAAGCTGCCCGGGCAGAGGCGGCCGAGTTCGCTGCTGCCGCCGCCTTCACTCCCGCCGGTGCGCCGGACGGAGAAGCCGGCCGGGCTCTCGGGAATGGACGGTCGGGCGAAGGAGGCCTTGCCCGACCCTTCGGCGCGCACGCGCCAGCTGTCCGGAAGCTTTCCGTCCCAGTCCTGGAGGAAGCGGGCGAAGAGTCGTGAGGCTTCCTGGCAGCTGATGCCACTGCTGCCCTGAAATTCGTCGGTGGTGACGCTGTAGCTCCCCGCTGGTAGAACGGCCGCGCCGATCCGGTCGTCGTGCAGGACCTTGAAGCTGGGGCAGGCCGCCGCCGAGGCTGAGCCGGCACCGGCCAGGGCCAGCAGCGCGAGGGCCGCGACGAGCGCCAGCGAGAACGCGGCGGCAGGGCGGCGACGGGAGGTTCGGACGGGACCCACGGCGGCGAAAGCTATCAGCGCCGATCCGTAGCATGCGGGCGACCGATGCCAGAACCCGTCAAGCGCAACCAGCGCTACATGCCTGGGCTGGACGGACTGCGCGCGATAGCCGTCCTTGCCGTCATCGCCTTTCACCTCGGCCTCGACTGGGCCCCCGGCGGCATGCTCGGCGTCGGCGTCTTCTTCACCCTCAGCGGCTACCTGATCACCGACATCCTGCTGGCGCAGCTGAGCGCCCGGGGCAAGATCAAGCTCACCTCCTTCTGGCTGGCCCGCGCCCGCCGCCTGCTGCCGGCGCTCTTCCTGATGCTGGCGATCGTCGTCGCCTGGGTGACGATCTTCGGCCCCGCGCAACCCAACCAGTTCCGAGAGGGCGTCGTCTCGGCGATCTTCTACGTCAACAACTGGCAGCAGATCTTCGCCGACGTCTCCTATTTCGCCCGCTTCGAAGCCGAAGGCCCGCTCGACCACCTCTGGTCGCTCTCGGTCGAGGAGCAGTTCTACATCCTCTGGCCGTTCCTGCTGCTGATCGGGGTGAAGCTCGTCCACGAGCGCCCGCTGCCCTCCGGCGTCCGGCCACGGCTGGCGCTGCTGACGATCGCCGGCGCGCTTGCCTCGACGATCCTGATGGCACTGTTGTACGAGCCGAGCTTCGACCCCTCGCGCCTCTACTTCGGCACCGACACCCGCGCCGGCGGCCTGCTCTTCGGCGCGGCCCTGGCGATGGTTTGGCCGAGCCGCAAACTCAGCCGCCGCATAGCCCCACAGGCGCGCAACACGCTCGACGCGCTCGGCCTCGCCGGCCTGGCGATCATCGCGCTGATGATCTGGCGCAACGGCGAACTCTCACCCTTCCTCTACCGCGGCGGCTTCATGGTCCTCTCGCTGGCCACCGTCATGGTTCTGATGCCGCTCACCCACCCGGCCTGCCGCCTCGGCACCTGGATGGGGGTGCGGCCGCTGCGCTGGGTCGGCGTCCGCTCCTACGGGATCTACCTCTGGCAGACCCCGGTGATCGTCCTCACCACGCCGCAGGGCGTCCAGCACCAGGACGACCTCGTCCGCGCCCTGCTCCAGGTAGCCGGGATCTTCGCCGTCGCCGCCCTCTCCTGGCGCTTCGTCGAGGAGCCGATCCGCCACGGCGCGATCGGCCGCTTCTTCGCCCGCCGTCGCGCGGTCGGCTGGAAATGGGAGACCTTCGCGCCGCCGATGCGGGTCGCGATCGTCTCCATGGGCCTGGTGCTGGTGATCGCCACCGCCGGCATGGCCGGCCTCAACTCGGGCTCCGCCGAAGGCAACAACGTCAGGGTCGAGCAGGCCCGCGCCGAGGGGACGACGAAGCCGCCGCCGCTGACCCCCGAGCAGGCTAGCTCCTCGACCAAATCGAGCTGCAAAGCCGTCGTCCACATCGGCGACTCCACCTCGGAGGGCCTCGACAACGCCGAATACCTGCCGATCGAATCGCAGCGCAGCCCCGCCCGGTACGCCGAAGTCGGGGCCAAAGAAACCCACATGGACGTCACCGGGGCGACCTCGATCGAAGAGCGGTTCGAAGGCAACCCCAACGCCCAGGAAGTCGCCGCTGCCGAGAAGGCCGAAGGCTTCAAAGGCTGCTGGGTGCTGGCACTGGGGACCAACGAGGCCGCCAACGTAGCCGCCGGCTCGACCGTCACCGAGATGGAACGGATCGAAAAAATGATGGCGATCATCGGTACCGAACCGGTGCTCTGGGTGAACGTCCGCTCGCTGGTCGAAAAGGGCGACCCCTACTCGAAGGAAAACATGGAGAAGTGGGACGAGGAACTGGTCGCCGCCTGCGCCTCCTATCCGAACATGCGCGTCTACGACTGGGCCTCCGACGTCAAAGACGACTGGTTCATCGAAGACGGCATCCACTTCACCTCGCCCGGCTACGCCGCCCGCGCCCAGCTGATCGCCCAGGCGCTCGCCCACGCCTTCCCAGAAAAAGGCGAAACCGAAGGCGGCTCCAAGAAGTGCGTCGTCAGCTGAGACCGGCGATTTCGACCGGCGTCGGATCTCCGGCCGGCTCGAAGCCCATGATCCGCCCGTAGAAGTAGAGCTCCGATTCGAGGCAGCGGATGTTGGTCTCCGCTTTGCGGAAGCCGTGCTGCTCGCCCTCGAACGGCAGGTAGGCGTGGGGGACCCCGTTGCGCTCCAGCGCCGCCGCCATTTGCTCCGCCTGGTTCGGCGGCACGACTAGGTCCTCCAGGCCCTGGAAGAGGATCACCGGCACCCGCAGCAGGTCGACATGGTTGATCGGCGAGCGCTCCCGATACAGCGCCGCCTTCTCGGGATACGGCCCGATCAGCAGGTCGAGGTAGCGGGACTCGAACTTGTGGGTGTCGCCGGCCAGGGACTCGGCGTCGGCGACGCCGTAATAGCTGGCCCCGGCGGCGAAGGCGTCGTGGAAGGTGAGCGCGCAGAGAGTCGCGTAGCCGCCGGCAGAGCCGCCGCGGATCGCCAGCCGTTTGCCGTCGGCGTGGCCCTGCCCGGCGAGAAACACCGCCGCTTGTACGCAGTCCTCGCTGTCGACCACGCCCCAGGTCCCCCGCAGTTTGTTGCGGTAGGCGCGGCCGTAGCCGCTGGAGCCGCGGTAGTTGACGTCGACGACGCCGAACCCGCGGCTGGTCCAGTAGAGGAACTCGCGCGAGAGGGCGGGGGTGACGTGGGAGGTCGGTCCGCCGTGGCTCTCGACGATCAGCGGCGGCAGTTCGCCCGCGGGCGCCTCGAAATCCGGGTTGCAGGGTGGGTAGTAGAAGCCGTAGGCGGTCTCGCCCTCGCCGGTCGGGAACTCGATCGCCCGCGGGCGGGACACGGAGGCCGGGTCGACCGGCTCGTCGCTCGCGGTGCGCACCACCTCGGTCTCGCCGCTCTCCACGTCGTAGACGACGACCGCCGCCTCGCTCTCCGGGCTCGACGCGGCAAACGCCACCCGCTCGCCCTGGGTCGAGAGCGCCGGAAAGCCGAAATTGGTGAACGGCAGCCCCAGGTCGGCCGTTTCCCACCCCTCGGGTCGCAGCAGCGCCAGCCGTTCTTCGGCGCCCTCCGTTCGCACGCAGACGATCGCTCCGCTCTCCAGGAACCCGTAGGTCGCCCCGCCGAACAGCCACTGCGGGTGGGCGAAGTCGGCCTGCTCCTCGGTCAGCTGGACCAGCGCGCCCTCCTCGCCGCTGAGCTGGGCGCCGGGGTCGCGCGCCCGGTAGAGGTTCCACCAGCCGTCGCGGTCGGAGGCGAAGTGGAGGTGGCCGTCGGGACCCCACTCGGGCTGGAAGACCGACTCCTCGGCGCCGCCGGCGACTAGCCGCTCCTCGCCGCTGTCGGCCAGCGGCGCGACCCACAGCTCGGTCCCGTCCCAGGGCATGTTCGGGTGGTCCCAGCAGGTCCAGGCCAGCCACTCGCCGTCGGGGCTGAGCCGCGGGAAGGAGTAGAAGTCGCGGCCGCCGGCCAGCAGCCGCGGCTCGTCGGACCCGTCAAGCCGTAGCGAGACGATCTCGTTCACCGGTTCGCTGCCCTCGACGTCGCGTTCGCGCACGCAGACGACGCGGCCGTCCCGGGTGGGGCGCAGGTCGGCGTAGCGGAGCGCGCCCGGGCTCTCCGGCTCGGGCGAGATCGCCACCGGCTCCTCGCCCAGCCGCTGCCGGTAGATCCGCTGGTCGGCGAACTCGACGAAGAGGAAGAGGTCCGGCTCGGCCAGGCACCAGGCGCCGCCGCCGTACTCGTGGACCCGGGTCCGCACGTTCGTTGCCGTGCCCACCGCCGCTTCGGGCTCGCCGCCCGGAGCCCGCCGCATCAGCACCGAGCGACCACCGTCATTCGGTCGCCCTTCCAGCCACCAGACCGCGCCGTCGGTGGCCAGCGCGGGGAACGCCAGGCGCCGCCCCGCCCGCGCCACCGCCGCCGCGTCGATCGGCGAGGCCCAGGAGCCGTAGGGGGCGACCGTCGGCATCTACTCGTCGGCCTCGACCTCGCGCAGCTGGTGGGTGTCGACGTCGTAGACAAAGCCCCGGACCACGTCGCGGTGCGGCAGGAAGGGACTGCGGCGCACCCGCAGGATCGACTGCTTCACGTCCGCCTCGACGTCGGTGAAGGACTCGATCGCGAACGAGGGGGAGACCCCGGTCGTCTCCTGCAGCTCCATGCGGAAGCCGTCGTCGGTGATCTTCTGCATGCCGCAGTCGGTGTGGTGGATCAGCATCACCTCGCGCGTCCCCAGTCGCCGCTGCGAGATCGCCAGCGAGCGGATCACGTCGTCGGTGATGACCCCGCCGGCGTTGCGCAGCACGTGCGCCTCGCCGGGGCCGAGCCCGAGCGCGGCGAAGACGTCGAGCCGCGAGTCCATGCAGGTGACGATCGCCAGTTGCCGTTGCGGTTCGACGTCGAGGTGCCGCTCGGCGAGGCCGGCGGCGAAGACCTGATTGTTTCCGAGCAGCGCGTCGATCGTGTCCATGGCGCGCCAGCCTAGCCAGTGCCCGCCCTCAGCCGAGTTTCCGTGCCTCGGCCCCGGGGTAGCCGCGAGGCAGGCGCCCCCGCCACAGACGACCAGAAACGGGAGATCGATCGATGGAGACGAGCAGCATCAGCAAAGGCATTCTTGACGGCGACAAATCGACCCGCGACCACATCGTCGAGCTGCTGACCAAGGCTTACTGGATGGAGATCGAGACGGTGATGAGCTACCTCGCCGCCTCGACCAACCTCGACGGCGTCCGCGCCCAGGAGATCCGCGAGTCGCTGGCCGAAGACATCAAAGAGGAGCTCGGCCACGCCGAAGAGTTCGCTCGGCGGATCAAGGAGCTCTACGGCGTCGTCCCCGGCTCGGAAGGCTTCGCGGCCGAGCAGAGCTTCCTGCAGCCGGCGTCGGAGCAGACCGACGTGATCCACGTGATCCGCGGCGTGATCGAGGCCGAGACCGGGGCGATCCAGCACTACACGCGGATCGTCGAGGAGACCGACGGAGTCGACCCGGTAACCCAGGACATGGTGATCGCGATCCTCCGCGACGAGCAGGGCCACCGCCGCCTCTTCGAGGGCTTCCTGCGCGAGTACGAACTCGAAGGCAAAGCCTGAGCGCACCGCACGGAGGGGAATAGGCCGTGCGCTACATCCATCTCTGCGCCCACGAGCAGTTCCCCCCTGAGCAACTGCTTCAACAGGCGGTCGCCGCCGAGGACGCTGGCTTCGCCGGCATCGGCTGTAGCGACCACCTTCAGCCCTGGTGGGAACCGGGCGAGTCGGGTCACGCCTGGGTCTGGCTCGGGGCGGCGGCGCAGGCGACCGAGCGGGTCGCCTTCGGCACCGCGGTGACGCCGCCGGGGCCGCGCTACCACCCGGTCCTGATCGCCCAGGCCTGGGCGACGCTGGAGCTGATGTTTCCCGGCCGGCCCTACCTCGGCGTCGGCTCGGGCGAGGCGCTGAACGAGGTGCCGCTCGGGGCCGACTGGCCGACCCCCGGCGAAAAGGTGGAGCTGATGGAGGAGGGGCTGGAAATCATCCGCGCGCTCTGGGACGGGGAGCGCCTCGGTCGCGAGGGCAAGTACTTCTCCACCGACCGCGCCTTCCTCCACTCGCGGCCGGAGAACCGGCGGCCGCCGATCTACGTCTCCGCCTTCGGGCCGAAGGCGGCCGCGGTGGCCGGGCGTCACGGCGACGGCATCTGGACCCTGGCCGACCCCGAATCCACCCCCGAGCTGATCGACGCCTACAGGGGCGCCGCCGAGGACGCCGGCCGCGAGCCGGGGGAGATCGTCCTCCAGGCCGCCTTCTCCTGGGCCGAGGACGACGAGGCGGCGCTGGAGGGTTGCCGGGTCTGGAAGGGCTCGCAGCCGAAAGAGTTCTACCGCGACGACTGGCACGACCCGGCGGCGATGCAGGAGGAGGGCGAGCGCCAGGTCTCCGACGAGGAGCTGAAGGAGGCCCTGATCGTCTCCGCCGATCCCGAGGCACACGCCGAACGGATCCGCGAGGTGGAAGCGATGGGGGCGACGACGGTGGCGCTGATGAACAACTCGGGCGCCGACCCGCTGGGCGCGATCGACGTCTACAAGAGCGCGGTCCTATCGCGCCTCCACAGCCCGCGCTGAGCCGGTCGCCTAGGCTGCGGTTCGCGATGGCCACCGCCAACGAGATCGAGATCCGGCCGGCGACCGAAGCCGACGCGCAGCTCCTCTTCGACCTGATCCTCGAGCTCGCCGCCTACGAGAAAATGGCCGACGAGGTGGCCGGCGACGCGGAAATCCTGCGACGCTCGCTGTTCGAGCGCCGCGACGCGGAGGCGTTGTTGCTGGAGACCGCCGATGGCGAAGCGGTCGGCTACGCGATCTTCTTCACCACCTTCTCGACCTTCGAGTGCCGCTCGGGGATCTGGCTCGAGGACGTCTACGTCCGCCCCGAGCACCGCCGCGGCGGCATCGGCCGCCTGGTGATGGAGCACCTCGCCAGCCTCGCCCTCGACCGCGGTCACGTCCGCCTCGACTGGGTCGCGCTGGAGTGGAACGAGCCGGCCCTCAACTTCTACGAGCAGCTGGGGGCGCGACGGCTGGATGACTGGAAGCTGTTGCGGCTGGAGAAGGACGGGATCAGGCGGTTGGCCGACGGGAGCGCTTGAGCAGCAGCTCCCGCTCGCGCTCGTTCGCGGTCAGTTCGGCCGCTCGTTTGAACTCAGAGGCGGCCTCCTCATGCCGCCCCGCTTTCTCCAGCAGGTCGGCGCGGACGCTGTGGAGGAGGTGGTGGTCGGAGAGGGCGGGCTCCTCCTCGATCTCGGCGATCAGCGCCAGGCCGGCCTCCGGGCCGAAGGCCATGCCGACCGCGACCGCTCGGTTCAGCTCGACAATGGGGGAGGGCTGGATCTGGGCGAGGGCCTCGTAGAGGGCGGCGATTCGGACCCAGTCGGTTTCCTCGGCGCGGATCGCGGCGGCGTGGCAGGCGGCGATCGCCGCCTGCAGGCCATAGGGGCCGATCGGCTTCGGCAGCGCTTCGGCCCGCTCCAGCGCCCGCCGGCCGCGGACGATCAGCAGCGGGTCCCAGCGGCCGCGGTCCTGCTCGAGCAGAAGCACCGGCTCGCCGTCCGGGCCGCGCCGTGCGGTGGCGCGGGAGGCCTGGATCTCCATCAATGCCACCAGCCCGTGCGCCTCCGGCTCCCGCGGCGCCAGCTCGGCGAGGATCCGCCCCAGCCGCAGCGCTTCCTCGCAGAGGTCGGCGCGGACCCAGTCCTCACCGGCGCTCGCCGCGTAGCCCTCGTTGAAGACGAGGTAGATCACTTCCAGCACCGACGGCAGCCGCTCGTCGAGCTCGGCTCCGCGTGGCACCTCGAACGGCACATTCGCCTCGCGCAGCGTCTTCTTCGCCCGCACCAGCCGCTGCGCCACCGTCGACTCGGAGGCGAGGAAGGCGCGGGCGATCTCCGCCGTCGTCAGTCCGCCGAGCAGGCGCAGGGTCAGCGCCACCCGCGCCTCGCGCGAGAGCACCGGGTGGCAGCAGGTGAAGATCAGCGCCAGCAGGTCGTCGCCGATCTCGTCGTCGGCCGCGGCCTCGAAGTCGGAGCGCTCGAGGGAGAACAGCAGGCCGGTGTCGTGGGCCACCTCTTCGCGCTTGCGCTCGTAGGTCTTCTCGCGCCGCATCCGATCGATCGCCCGGTTCTTCGCGGTCGCCATCAGCCAGGCGCCCGGGTTGTCCGGCACACCCGACTCGGGCCACTTCTCCATCGCCGCCACCAGCGCGTCCTGGGCCATGTCCTCGGCCAGGCCGACGTCGCGGACCATCCGCGCCAGGCCCGCGATCAGGCGTGCGGACTCGATCCGCCAGACCGCCTCGATCGCGCGCGTGGCCTCGGTTGCCGCTTCTTCAGGGGCCCTCGTAGGCGTCCTGCACCTCCTGCGGGAAGTCCTCCATCTCGAATACGCGCCGCACCTCGATCCGGCAGTCCTGGCCGGGGCAGCGGCTGGCCCACTCCAGCGCCTCCTCCTTCGAGCGCGCCTGAATCAGCCAGTAGCCGCCGACGACCTCCTTGGCCTCGGCGAAGGGACCGTCGGTAACCGTCGCGGTGCCGCTGCCGTCGAAGCTGACCACGCCGCCGTCGCTGGGCGGCCGCAGCCCATCGAGGGAGAGCAGCAGCCCGGCCTTGCGCAGCTCCTCGTTGTAGCGGCCCATCTCCGCCACGCCCTCGGCGGTGGGCACCCAGTCCTTCTCCTCGATTTCGGGATACATGAACATCATGAAACGCATCTGAGCCTCCTTCGTCGCGGGCGGCGCTTTCCGCCCTTTTACCTCACCGACGAACGGGGAGCGGCGAATTCGACAAGAGCGGTTCGACTACTCGTCGCGCGGGGTGATGCGGAAGATCGAGACGACCTCGGCCTGGTGGGCCTCGGGGTGGGCCACGTAGGCGCTGGGGCCGCCGCCGAACCAGCCGCTGGCTTCGTTGTCGCCGACGAAGACGCCGGGGTGGCGGTTGCCGTCGCCGTCCTGGACCCAGACTTTGTCGCCCTCCCTGAACCCGTGCTCGATTACCTCGTCGCTCATCGAACGCAGTCTAGTCGCGCGGGCAGGGACCGAGCCGGCGCAGCTTGCGCCGGTACTCGCGCATCGAGGCGTGACGCCAGTCGCCGTGGGTCTGGTTCCGCAAGCTCGGGACCCGCTCGCGGTGGTAGGGAGAGGTGAGGCTCTCGGCGTGGCCGATCACGTCGTGCGCCCGGATCCCGAAGCGGCAGCGCAGCCACTGGGTCAGCCGCAGCGAGGCGCGCAGCTGGCGGCGGTCGCCGAGCACCTCACCGTCGCCGTAGCCGACGTGCTCGATCCCGATCGCGGTCCAGTTGAGGCCGACGGTGTGGCGGCAGCGGGTGCGGAGGTTGACCAGGCGGAAGACCTTGCCCGTGCCGGAGACGACGAAGTGGGAGCAGACGTTGGGCAGCTCGCCCAGCTCCGGGTCCGGGTGGTCGGGGGCGAAGGTGTTGTAGACGGCGGCGGCGGTGCCGGTCTGCGCCATGTGCTCGACGATCACCCTCGGATGGCGCAGGCGCCAGGCTCGTTCGCCGTAGTGGCGCTCCGAGTAGGCCGCCATCTCGCGCTTGCGTTTGTGGCCGTAGGGGATCGGCCAGGACTTGACCGGCGGCGCCGGCGGGGCGGGGAGGAGCAGACCGGCCGCGGCGACGGCGACAAGCGCGAGCTTCATCGCGCCGATGGTAGACGCGTCCCCGAGCGGGTAGCTGAACGGATCGAACACCGGACAGAGGAGGCGTAAGTACCCGATGGCGGATTTGAACGAGCGTGACGCGAAGCTGGTCCAGTACCTGAGTGAGGCCTACGGCAAGGAGCGTGAACTGGAGACCGCGCTGCAGGCCCACATCCTGATCGCCGGCAAAGGTCCCTACAAAAAACGGCTACAGCAGCACCTGAAAGAGACGAAAGCGCACGCCAAGGCGGTCGAGCGCCGGATCAAGAAGCTCGGCGGCGGCGGCCAGACGCTGCAGACCGCGGTCGGCAAGCTCACCGCCGCGGCCAAGGGGCCGCTGCACGCCGTTCGCGGCGACGGCGAGGCCGAGAAGATGCTGAAGAACGCCAAGACCGAGTACTTCAACGAGCACGAGGAGATCGCCACCTACCTGGCGATCGAGACGCTGGCCGAAAAGGTCCGCGACTTCGAGACGGCGAAACTGGCGCGGGCGATCCGTCGCGAGGAGGAACGGATGGCGAGCTTCCTCCAGAGCCAGATCAAACAGCTGACGGGAGCGGTCGTGCGGGAAGACGTCCCCGCCGCGCAGCGCCGCGCCACCCGCCCGAAACGGAAAGCGAAAGCGGCGGCGAAAAAACGGCCGGCGGCGAAAAAACCACGCCCGAAAAAAACCAGCCGGAAAAAAGCGAGCAAATCCGCGGCGAAAAAATCACCGCGGAAAAAAGCGGCGAAAAGAGGCTGATCAGGACGGGCGGACGGCAAGGACGACGAGGTCGTCGCGCAGGCTCCCGGGGCTGCGCCCGACCGCGTCGGAGCGCAGCCGCTCGGTCAGCTCGTCGAGCTGGAGCCCCGAGAGCGCCCGCGTCATCTCGGCGAAGGCCTCGGGGCTCTGGTGGGAGGCGACCGGCCCAACCTCCAGCCAGCCGTCGGTGCAGAGCGCCAGGGTCTCGCCGTCGCCCAGCGTCCGTTCGTGGCGCTCGACGTTCGCCGTGCTCCAGGCGCCGAGCACCGAGCCGCCGCCCAGCAGCTCCGACCCCTCCGCGTTCGCCAGCACCGCCGGCGGGTGGCCGGCGGCCGCCAGCACCAGCTTCCAGTTCTTACCCTCGCGCCGCAGCCGGACCAGCATCACCGTGGCGAAGTCGTTGAGGCTTTCGCCGCCGGTCAGCAGCTCGTTCACCCGTCGCAGGACCTCGTCGGGCTCGTCAATCTCCCGGGTCAGGCCGCGCACCGAGTGGCGGACGGCGACCGAGACGCCCGCCGCGGTGCTGCCCTTGCCGGCGACGTCCCCGACCAGCAACCAGCAGCCGTCCTCGCTCGGCAGCACGTCATAGAGGTCGCCGCCGACCTCGATCCCCTCGCCGGCGGCCTCGAAGACGACCGAGACCTCCAGCCCGGGCACCTCCGCCGGGCGCGGCGGGCGCAGGCCACGCTGCAGGTTCCTCGCGATCCGGTCGCGCTCGCGGTAGAGCCGCGCGTTGTCGAGCGCCAGCGCCGCCCGTTCGCCCAGCTCGGCGAGGAATTCGAGGTCACCCGCGTCGTAGCGCAGGTCTTTGTGGGCGTGAAGGAAAGAGAGGGCGCCGAGGCTGCGCCCCCGCGCGACCAGCGGCACCACCGCCGCCGAGTGGTAGCCGGCGTCCCGCATCAGCCGCAGGTGATCGCTGCTCTGGGCGACCTTGTCGACCACCTCGGGCGCGGTCAGGTCGCGCCAGACCATCGGCTGGTTCAGGCGCAGTACCTGGGCGACCGGGTGCTCGCCACCCGGGTCGAGGGGTTGGTCGCGACGGATCTGTTCCAGGCGCGCCGCCACCTCCGGATCCCTGCCGGCGACGACGCTGTCGCCGAGCCAGCCGTCGGCGCGGCGGAAGTCGATCAGGCAGAGCTCGGCCAGCTCCGGCACCGCGGTGGAGACGATCGTCCTCGCGGTCTCCACCGGGTCGAGCGAGCTGTCGAGCAGACGGCTGGCGGCGACGAGGAAATCCTGGGCACGGCGCCGCCGCACCTCGGCGGTGATGTCGCGGGCGACGACCGAGGCGCCGACCAGGCCTCGCATCGGGCTGCGGATCGGCGAGACCGTCAGCGAGACCGCGACCCGGGTTCCGTCGGCGCGGATCCGCTCGGTCTCGTAGGTCTCCAGGCGCTCACCCCGCTTTACCCGCTCAAGGATCACTTTCTCCTCGTCTTTGTGGTCGGGCGGGACGAGGAAGGAGATGTGCCGGCCGACCGCCTCCTCCGCGCTGTAGCCGTAAAGACGGGTCGCCGCCGGGTTCCAGCTGGTGACGATCCCCTCCAGGTCCTTGCTCAGCACCGCGTCCTGGGTGCCGCGCACGACTTCGGCGAGGTGGTTGCGGTAGCGCTCGGCTTCGGCGCTTCTCGCCTCCGCCCGCCGCCGGGCGATGAAGGTCCCCAGCTGGTCGGCGAAGCCGCCGAGCAGCGCCATCAGCTCCTCCGACTGGGGGTTGAAGGCGGTGGTGTGGAACTCGGCGACGGCGAGGACGTACTCCGGCGAGCCGGTGGGGACCGGGATCGCCAGCGCCGCCTCCAGCCCCAGCTCGGCCGAGACCTGGTAGCGCGGTGCCGTGGTCGGATAGTCGCGGTAGTCGGGGGCGAGGGCGATCTGCCCGCTCTGCCAGGCGTCGCCCGGCAGCCCGGTCCCTTTCCTGAAGCTCAGTTCGCGGCTGCGGCGCCAGAGCGGCCGGGCGTCGAGGTCATGGGCGCTCCAGCCGGAGACCAGCCGCAGCGGATCCTCGTCGCCGGTCACTTCCCACAGCGCGCCCGCCTCCCAGCGCAGTAGGTCGGCGACGATCTCGAGGAAGCGGGGCGCGACCTGGTCGAGCGACTCGCCCTCGATCAGGCTCGAGGCGAGTTCGCGCTGGCTCCGCAGATAGCGCCACAGCTCCAGTTCCTGTGGCCCTTGCATCTCGGCTCAAAGCTACATCGTCGGAGCGGCCCGGCGATCTACCTCATTCCGGGGAACTCGCGTTTTTCCCTTTGTCCCTTGGGTACTGAAGCCCTCACCAGGGTTGGACGGAC
>JBIOTO010000112.1:0-12041 GCA_044865945.1 Solirubrobacterales bacterium | reverse complement strand
CGAGCTGCGCTGGTCGCCCTGGACGCCGGTCACCCAGCCGCGCCTGCAGGGCGACGACGACGACCAGATGGACATCTTCGCTGAGATCCGCCAGCGCGACCTGATCGTCCACCACCCCTACGACTCGTTCGCGACCTCGGTCGAGCGCTTCGTCGCCCAAGCGGTCGCCGACCCCGACGTGCTGGCGATCAAGCAGACCGTGTACCGGACCAGCGACGACTCGCCGCTGGTGCCGTCGCTGATCCGCGCCTCCGAACGCGGCAAGCAGGCGGTCTGCATGGTCGAGCTGAAAGCCCGCTTCGACGAGGAGGCCAACATCCACTGGGCGAAGTCGCTGGAGGAGGCCGGCGTCCATGTCGTCTACGGCATTCCCGGGCTGAAGACCCACGTCAAGGCGATCCTCGTCGCCCGCCGCGAGGGCGAGGAGGTGCGCGAGTACGTTCACGTCGGCACCGGCAACTACAACCGCACCACCGCCCGGCTCTACACCGACTTCGGCCTCTTCACCGCCGACTCCGACATCGGTGCCGACGTCGCCGAGATGTTCAACTTCCTCACCGGCTACGGCCGCCCGGCCGAGTACCGCAAGGTGCTGGTCTCGCCGACGACGATGCGCGACCAGATCGTCGCCGAGATCGAGCGCACCGCCGAGGCGCAGCAGGCGGGGGAAGAGGCGCGGATCGCGCTGAAGATGAACGCGCTGGTCGACACCCGCTGCATCCAGGCGCTGTACGAGGCCTCGCGGGCGGGGGTGAGGATCGACCTCAACGTGCGCGGCATCTGCTGCCTGCGGCCGGGGGTCGAGGGGGTCTCGGAGAACATCACCGTGCGCTCGGTGGTCGGCCGCTTCCTCGAGCACTCGCGGATCTACGCCTTCCGCCGCGGCGAGGAGACCAGGGTGCTGATGGGCTCCGCCGACCTGATGCCGCGCAACCTCGACAGCCGGGTCGAGCTGGTGACCCCGGTCGAGGACGCGGCGCTGAAGGCGGAGATGCTCGACGTGATCGAGCGCTGCCTGGCCGACAACGTCAACTCCTGGGAACTCGACTCCGCTGGCACCTGGGCCCGCCGCGAGACCGAGGGCGAACCGCGCAACGCCCAGGAGGAGCTGATGGCAAGACATTCCGCACGTGCCGCGGAGCACCTGGCGACCTCACCCGCCTGAGAAGCACCCCGGCCTGTCCGCTGACTAGGATGCGCCGCAGTGGCGCGCTTCTCGCTCCTTCCTCGCGACCGGACCTTCTTCGACCTCTTCATCCAGGCCGGCCAGAACTCGCTGCACGCCTCGCGCCTACTCGACGAGATGATGAACACCTGGCCAGACTCGGGCGGCCTCTCGCGCTCGATCGTCGAGGCCGAGCAGGAGGGCGACCGGATCACCCACGAGATCATCAAGCGCCTCAACTCGACCTTCGTGACCCCGATCGACCGCGAGGACATCTACGGCCTGGCGACCCAGATGGACGACATCGTCGACTTCACCGAGGAGGCCGCCGACTTCCTCGGCCTCTACAAGATCGAGGCGCCGATGGAGCAGGCCCAGGCGCTGACCAAGGTCCTCGTCGCCTCCTGCGAACAGCTGGCGATGGGCCTGGAGGGCCTGCCCACGTTTAAGGACCTCGACAAATACTGGATCGAGATCCACCGGCTTGAGAACGACGGCGACCGGATCTCCCGCGACGCCGTCGCCTCGCTCTTCTCCAACGGCATCGACCCGATGATCGTGATCCGCTGGAAGGACATGTTCGCGGTGCTCGAGGAGGCGATCGACGCGACGGAGACGGCGGCGCAGATTCTCGAGGGCATCGTCATCAAAAACTCGTGACGGGCTCAGACGTCGCCATGCTGCGTCCTCGCTCGCTCACGTGCGAAGCACGCTTCGCTCACTGCGTCCTTGCCTGGCAACGTCTGAGCCGCGTCACGAGGATGTGATCTTGGATTCCGACGTAATCCTCGTCATCGTCATCGCCACGGCGCTGGCCTTCGACTTCACCAACGGGTTCCACGACACGGCCAACGTGGTCGCCACCTCGATCTCGACCGGGGCGGCGCGGCCGCAGGTGGCGATCGGGTTCGCGGCGCTGCTCAACTTCGTCGGCGCTTTCATCTCGATCAGCGTCGCCGCCACCGTCGCCAAAGACGTCGTCAACGCCGAAGTGATCACCCCGACGATCGTCTTCGCCGGCCTGATCGGGGCGATCGCCTGGAACCTGATCACCTGGTGGTTCGGGCTGCCGTCCAGCTCCTCCCACGCGCTGATCGGCGGCGTCGTCGGCTCCGCCGTGGCGGCGGTCGGGTTCGACGCGGTGATCGCCGAAGGCGTCGTCGGCAAAGTCCTGATCCCGGCGGTCGTCGCCCCGGTCCTCGCCTTCCTTGTCGCCGGGATCGCGATCGGGCTCTCCTACCGGGTGGTCGGCAAACAGAGGCCGGGCATCGTCAGCCGCGGCTACCGCTACGGGCAGATCATCTCCGGCGGATTGCTGGCGCTGGCCCACGGCACCAACGACGCCCAGAAGACGATGGGCATCATCACCCTGGCGCTGATCGCCAACGGCAGCCTCGGCGCCGAAGCGGACCCGCCGTTCTGGGTGATCGCCTCGGCGGCGACGGCGATCGCCCTCGGCACCTACAGCGGCGGTTGGCGGATCATCAAGACCACCGGCACCCGGATCATCAAGATGGACGCGGCGCAGGGGTTCTCGGCCCAGGGAGCGGGCGCGGCGGTGATCCTCGCCTCAACCCACTACGGCTTCCCGCTCTCGACCACGCACGTGATCAACGGCGGCATCATGGGGTCCGGCGCGGCGAAACGGCTCTCGGCGGTGCGCTGGGGCGTCGCCGGCAACATCTTCATGGCCTGGGTGCTGACCCTGCCGGCAGCGGCGTCGATCGGCGCCCTTACCTATGGCTTCACGCGGATCTTCGGCACCGGTGCCCTCGGGCCGGTTCTGGTCACGTTGATGGCGCTCTCGCTGATCGGCATCGCCTTCGTGCGCCGGGCCGAGCGCGGCGCCCCGGTCGAGGCGGCCGGCGGATGATCGCGACGATCGTCCACACTGACGAACTGCTGCACACGGTCGCCGCCGCCTCGGTCGCTGGGATCGGCGTCACCTTCCTCTTCTCGCTCGGGATCAGGGGGGCGGGTCAGTTCGCCGAGCTGAGCCGGGACGGAAGGTCGGTGCTGGCGACCGCGGCGGCCGTGCTCGCCGTGCTCGCCTTTGCCGCCGTCACCGCGGCGGTGGTCATCGGCATCGTCGTGATGACCCACAAGTAGCGGGCGGGCGCTAGCTGAGGGTGTTGGCGTCCATCCAGACGCGCCAGATCGCCGCCACCGAGGCGGCGAAGAGAAGGATCCAGATCACCGTGCCCTCTCCGCTGGAGAAGAGCTTGTCGGTGCCGGCGATCAGCAGCAGGATCATCGCGACCGCGCCGTAGAGGAGCGCCCGCCGGTTGTCGGTGAGAGTGGCGAGGGTCAGCTGGTTCTCGCGGGAGAAGACATAGATCATCCAGGCGATGCCGGCCATCAGGGCCATGGTCAGCGCCGTGATGATCGTTTCGGCGGCGTTGCCGCCGCCGGGCAGGAAGGCGACGATCAGCGCCAGCCCCATGACGATCGCGAGGTTGCGGACGGCTTTCACAGCTCAAGTGTAGGAGGGGCTGGGGCGCGGTCGCCAGTTCCGTGGCAGAGCTGATCCAGAGAATTTGCGATCTGCGCACCACGCGCGCGACCTGTCTCGGCACCGTCTTGGCCATGCCATCGGGAGCCAGGGGAGCAGCGCACGGGGAGGAGGGGACCGCTTCGGTCGAGCTGGTCGCGGTGGTGCCCTTCCTGCTGTTGGCGATCCTGGTGGCGGCGCAGATCGCGCTTGCCGGCCAGGCGCTCTGGTCGGCAAGCGTGGCCGCGCGGGCGGGGGCGAGAGCGGCACTGGTCGGCGGGGACGCCTCGGCCGTCGCGCGCGCCGCGCTCCCGCCCTCGATGCGCGAGCGCTCGCGGGTCGAGGAGGAAGGCGGGGTCGAGGTCGGGGTCGAGGTACCCCGGCTGATCCCCGCGCTGCCACGGGTGCGGGTCGAGGCGCGCAGCGGCCTGGAGCCGGGCGATGGCTGAGCGCGGGCAGGCGACGGTCGAGCTGGTCGCGGCGATACCGGTGCTACTGCTGGCGGCGTTGGTTGCCCTGCAACTGCTGGCGGCCGGGTACGCGATGACCCTGGCCGACGGGGCGGCCGAGGCCGGCGCTCTGGCTCTGGCCGCGGGCGGATCGGCGCCCGAGGCGGCACGCGCGGCGCTGCCGGGGTGGGCGGAGGAGGACGTCTCGGTGGCGGTTGAGGGCGGCACGGTCTCGGTGCGCCTGCGGCCGCCCTCGCCCTTCGCGGCGGTCGCCGAGCGGCTGGTGGTCAGCGGCAGCGCCGCGGCGAGGCCGGCCCGATGACCGTCGCGACTCCCGCGCGGCCGGAGCCGACGGTCTTCGTCAACCCGCTCACCAGCGGCCCCGTCGTCCTCACCGCCGCGGTGGGTGAGGCGGAGGGGGCGCGGGGCGCGGCGGCGGCGCTGGCTTGCGCTGGCGCCGAGGTCGACGTCGCGGCGCTGCTGGTCGACGTCGGCGGCCGGGCGCCGCGGCCGACGCTGATCGCCTCCGCGGCGGCGCGGGAGCTGGAGGAGCGGTTGCGGGTACACCTGCCCGAAGCGCGGGTTGCCGCCCGCGGTCAGGTCTGCCATCTGGCCGTTGCGGCGGATGGCGAAGGGCTCGATGCGGCCGCTGCCGCGGCCGACGCCGTCAGGGGAGACCTCGTGGTGCTCCACCTGCCGCCACAGCTGCTGCGGCAGGCGCTGGGTGAGTCCAATCTGCGGCCCAGCGGGGTTCTTCTACGCTCGGATCTGTCGGACGATCGCGCCCTCGTGGCCCTGGCGGCGCGCGACATGCTCGATCGCGGTCTCGCGGTCGGGGTCCTCAAGCACCGCCTCGGCTGGGTCGTGGAACGGCGGGCGCTCTTCGGCGTCCTGCCGGCTGGGTCGCCGAGCGGGCTTCCCGAGCGCCTGATGCGGCGCCTCTGTGGCGGTCGCCGGTGAAGCGCGAGGACGGTCAGGCGCTGATCCTCGCGCTGGGCGGCGCCCTGGCCCTGATTGCCGGGGCGCTGGCGCTGGTCGCGATCGCGGGAGCGGTGACCGGCAAGGGCCGGGCGCAGCGGGCCGCCGATCTGGTCGCGATCTCGGCCGTGCGCTCGATGCGCGACGACCTGCCGCGACTGCTCGCGCCGGAGCGGCTGGCCGATGGTCGCCCCAACCCCGGTCACATCGACAAGCCGACCTACCTGGCGCGGGCGCGGATGGCGGCGCTCACCGCGGGGCGGGCGAACGAGGTAGACCCGGACCGCGTTCAGGTTCGCTTCCCGGATCGCGAAACGTTCGCGCCGGTGCGGGCGAAGGCCACGATCGTCGCCGGGCTGCGCGAAAGCGGCGGCCACAGGGTCGAAGCCTCGGCAGTGGCCGAAGCGGCCGCCCCGTATGGCGCGGCGACGGTGGAGGGCGGTACCGCGATGGCCACGGGCGGCGGCTACGGCGGGCCACTCGTCTTCAGGGATGGCGAGGGCATCCGTCCGGACGCCGCGGCCGCCTACGACCAGATGACGGCCGCGGCAAGTGCCGACGGGATCTCGCTAATGGTCGTCTCCGGGTTCCGCTCCGACGCCGAGCAGGCGGAACTGTTCGCCGCCCACCCCGACCCGACCTGGGTCGCCCCGCCGGGACAGTCGCTGCACCGCTGCGCGACCGAGCTCGACCTCGGCCCCTCTTCTGCCTACGGCTGGCTAGCCGCCAACGCCGGCCGCTTCGGCTTCGTCCAGCGCTACAGCTGGGAGGCCTGGCATTTCGGCTTTGAGGCCGGTCCGGCGCCGTGCTCGCCAGAGGGCGAAGCCGTCATCACCGACGGGGGAGCGTCGGCGACGCTCACCTCGACCAGCCTGCCCTCGTTCGTTCCGGCCCAGTACCGCGAGCCGATCCTGCGCTCGGCGGCCCGCTGGGGTGTGCCCCCGGCCCTGATGGCCGGCCAGCTGATGGCGGAGTCGGGCTTCGACCCCAACGCCGGCTCACCGGCGGGTGCCCAGGGGATCGCCCAATTCATGCCGAGCACGGCCGCCGCCTACGGACTCACCAATCCCTATGACCCGGTTACCGCGATCGACGCTGAGGCCCACCTGATGTCCGACCTGCTGCGGCAGTTCGGCTCACCGGAACTTGCCCTGGCCGCCTATAACGCCGGTCCCGCCCCGGTCGAAGCCTGCCACTGCATCCCGCCCTACCCCGAGACCCAGGCCTACGTAACCCGCATCCTCGCCCTGATCGGCGGGGCGGGCGCGATCGCCGTGCCCAGCTTCGAAGTGCGCCTTATCCAATAGAGAATAAATGCCCGTATCACGGGTGATACATTGAAGGAATGACCAAAGTGAGCATCAGAGAATTGCGAAATCAAGGAGGGGAGATAGTGGACCGAGCCGCGAACGGCGAGCTGATCACGATCACCCGCGCTGGGAAGCCGGTGGCTCGACTGATCCCGCTTGAGCCCGAGCCGACTTCCGATGTGGTTCTGGAGCGATTTCGAGGTCTCGCCCCAATCGATTACGACGTCTTCCGGGCCGATGTCGACGAGGTCGTGGGGGCGTCGATCTTCGATGACTGATTCAAAAGGTGTGCATCAGCGAGCGATCCTCGACACCTCGGCACTAATCCTCATCGATCGGATGCCGGGCGTCGAGGTTTTACCGCGGGTACCGATGATTACTGCGATCTCTCTGGCGGAGCTAAGCGTGGGGCCTTTGGTCGCGAGGAATGACCTAGATCGGGCTCGACGGGTGGCGCACCTGCAGCGGGTGGAGGCGATCTTCAGCCCGCTGCCGTTCGACGTCGAGGCAGCGGGGGCCTTCGGTGGTGTTGCCGCGTCTCTGCGGAGCGCGGGCCGGAAGGTCGAGGCTCGGCGCGGCGATGCCATGATCGCGGCAGTCGCGCTCTCGAGAGAGTTGCCGGTCTATACCTGCAACCCTCGCGACTTCGAAGGAATCGACCGTCTCGAGGTCGTTCCGATCCCGATCCCGGCCTGAGTCAATGCCGACGCCGACTCTTCTCGTCCAGCTCAGCGACCTGCATATCGGCGCGAACGAGAACGGGGTCGATCCGGTTCCGCACCTGGAAGCGGTCGTCGAGGCTGTCCGTTCGCTGCCGAACCGACCGGATGCGGTCCTGGTCTCCGGTGACCTGACCGACGACGGTGCCGAGGCTGGCTACCAGGTGGCGCGCGAGTTGCTGGCGCGGCTCGAAGCTCCGCTCCACGTTCTGCCCGGCAACCACGACGATCGGGCCCGCCTGCGAGCGGCGTTCGACCTTCCCGGCGAGGGCGACGAGCCGATCCGCTACTCCGCCAATGTCGGCGACCTGCGCCTCGTCGTCTTCGACTCCAACGTCCCCGGTCAGGACCCCGGGCGGTACGACCCCGAACAACTACGTTGGCTGGACGCGGAGCTTGGCGCCGAGCCCGAGCGGCCGACGCTGCTGGCGCTGCATCACCCGCCGCTCGCGACCGGGATCGAGGAGTGGGACGAAATCAATCTGGAGCCGGGGCAGCGCCCGCTGCTCGCCGAGGTCGTGGCCCGGCACCCGCGGCTGCGGGCGATCGTCGGCGGTCACCTGCATCGCGTCGCCGCCTCCGCGCTCGCCGGTGTTCCGGTTCTCGCGGCCCCCAGCACCTACCTGCAGGCGCTCCCCAACTACGTGACCGAAGGCGTCGAGCTGATGCCGCATCCCGGCTTCGCCCTCCACGTGCTGCGCGGCGGTGAGTTGGCCTCGCAGATCCAGTCGGTGCCGCTCTAGAACACGCTTAGGCGCGCGGCTTGACCGCCGTCGGTTCCAGGTGCTCGTGTACGAAGCGCACCACCGCGGCGCCCTCGCCGACGGCGATCGCGCAGCGCTTGATCGAGTCGGCGCGCACGTCGCCGGCCGCGTAGACGCGGGGGACGCTGGTTTCCAGCAGGCCCTCGGCGCCGGCTTCCGAGCCGGTGAGGATGAACCCCTTCCCGTCGCGGGCGACGGTGTCACCGAGCCACCCGGTGCAGGGCGAGGCGCCGAGGAAGAGGAAGAGGAAGGAGTAGGGGAGGCGGGTGCCGTCGGTGAGCGTCACCGCTTCGAGTGTGTCGTTCTCGCCGTGCAGCTCGGCGATTTCGCTCTTGTCGCGAACGTGGACGCCGTAGCGGTCGAGCTCGTCGATCAGGTAGTTCGACATCGTCTCCGATAGGTCCGCGCGCCGGTGCAGGAGCGTCACCAGTGCACCGCCGCGGGCCAGCCAGACGGCGGCCTGGCCGGCCGAGTTACCTCCGCCGACCACGCCGACCCGCTGGCCGCCGCAGATCTGCGCCTCGGGCGGCCCGGCCGCATAGAAGATGCTCAACCCCTCGTACAGCGCCAGGTCGGCGACCGGCAGTTTGCGGTATTCGGCGCCGGTGGCAATCACGACCGCGCGCGCCGCGATCTCGTTGCCCTCCTCGAGCCGGACGATGTGGCGCTCCTCGCCGGGCTCCAACGCCGCGACCCGGTAGGGCGTGGCGGTACGGGCGCCGAACTTGCGCGCCTGGGTGACGGCGCGGCTGGTCAACTCGGTGCCGGTGATCCCGGCCGGGAAGCCAAGGTAGTTCTCGATCCGTCGCGAGGTCCCGGCCTGGCCGCCCAGCCCGAAGCTCTCGACGACCAGCGTGTCGAGCCCCTCCGAGGCGCCGTAGACCGCGGCGCCGAGACCGGCGGGCCACCGCCGATCACCAGCAGGTCGACCTCCTCGCGCGGTTTCAGCTCCAGGCCGATCCCGAGCCCGCGCGAGAGCTCACCGTCGCTCGGCGCCCGCATCTCGCCGCCGCCCGGCAGCCGCACCAGCGGGACCTCGCCAGGACCCAGCGCCTCCAGGGCACGCGCCGCCTCCCCGTCCTCGGCCGGGTCGGTCCAGGTGTAGGGGAGGCGCTGGCGTTTGACGAAGTCGATCAGCTGCCGGGTTGTCGCCGAATCCCGCGGACCGACGATCTCGACGCCGATTCCCCGCCGCTGTTGCAGCAGCTCCCGCCGCTGGATGAAGGCCGAAAGGAGGATGTCGGAGAGCGGCGCGTCCTCGAGCAGCACCTCGCGCAGCTTTGCCCGGTCGACCGCGATGTAGCGCATTGGCTCGGTCACCACCGCGGTGAGGAAGACCGTCTGCCCGGTGAGCAGGTTCATCTCGCCGAGGAAGCCGGAGGCGCCGTGGCGGACGATCTCCTGCCCAGCGGCGTCCAGTACCGCCGCCTCGCCCTCGAGGATGGCGATGAACGGGTAGGTCTCGTCGCCGATCCGGAACAGCTCCTCGCCGACGGACGCGGTCCGCTCCTCGCCGTGCTGAGCCAGCGTCGTGAGCTGGCTGCTGGAGAGGACGCGACTGACCGGGCTGGCCACGCGTCAAGGCTACTCGCCACGGGTAGGGTGCCTTTGACCCCGCGACCGAGAGGAGCCCAATGCGCAACCCCTTCACCCACAAGAAGCTGGAGGAGGTCGAAGATTCGGCGGCCGCCCACGGCCACGGCGACAAGATGGAGGCTCGCTTCGCCCGGGGCGACCTCGAGGCCGAGCAGACCGGTTTCGCCTTCCACCGGCTGAAGCCCGGCAAGCGTCAGCCCTTCGGCCACAAGCACGACGACGCCGAGGAGGTCTACGTGGTGGTCCGCGGCGACGGCCTGCTCAAACTCGACGACGAGATCATCGAGGTAGAGACGCTCGACGCGATCCGGGTCTCACCCGACGTGATGCGCGCCTTCGAGGCGGGCGACGACGGCCTCGAGGTGATCGTCTTCGGTCCCCACCACGAGGGCGACGGCGAACTCGACCCAAGCTTCTGGAGCGAGTGAGCGAGCGCGGATAGACTGCCGCCGATGCCCACCGAGGTACAGGGAGTCGAGGGAATGAAGGCGCTGGTCGGCCAGGAGGTCGGCCCCAGCGAGTGGCGCACGATCACCCAGGCCGACATCGACAGCTTCGCCGAGCTTTCCGGCGACCACCAGTGGATCCACGTCGATCCCGAGCGGTCCAAGACCGAGAGTCCCTACGGCGCCACCATCGCCCACGGCAACCTCACCCTCGCCACCGTCGACGGCTTCCGCGGCGAGCTGATCTCCTCCACCGGCTTCGCCCTCGGCGTCAACTACGGCTGGAACAAGATCCGCTTCCCCGCCCCGGTCCCAGTCGACTCCCGCATCCGCGCCAAAGCCGAGGTCATCTCGGTCGAGGAGAAGGGCGGCAACTGGTACGAGGTCATAACCCGTTTCACCCTCGAGGTAGAGGGCGGCGGGAAGCCCTGCTTCGTCGGCGACTCGGTGACGCGGGTGATGGCCTCTACTTGAGCGCTCCCTCGATTGACCTGGAGCCGGGCCGTAGTTGACATAGCACTCCCTGAGTACCTAGACTTTCCCTAAGCAAAGCGAGCGGGGGCTCGCGAGGGAGGCGGGATCATGGGAAGAGAACGGGGAGGGGTGCTGTCGCTGGCCTTTGCCTGCGGCATCATCGCGGCAGCGATTGTCGCCGCGCCGGCGTTCGCAGTTTCGCCCTCGGTGGAAACGCTGCCTGCGTCTCCGGTTGGTGAAACCACCGCAACGCTGAAGGGCAAAATCAATCCAAACGGCCTGGAAACCAAATACTTCTTCGAATCTGGCACGACGACGTCATACGGCACGAAAACGGTTGAAGTCAGCGCGGGTTCGGGCAGCAGCGCGATTGAAAAAGGCCAGGCGATCAGCGGCCTGAAAGCGAACACGCTCTACCACTATCGGATCGTCGCCAGCAACTCGTCTGGAACCAGCCAAGGGGCGGACGCGACCTTCACCACTGTCGGTCTTCCCTTGGTGGGAACCCTTCCTGCCGAAACCGAATTCCCGGGAGAATCGGCGACCCTGAAGGGCCTCGTGGATCCAAACGGGCAAAGCACCACGTATCAGTTCGAATACGGGACCAGCTCTGGGGCCTATACGGCATCGGTGCCGATCCCTGCCGCCTCGGCCGGTAGTTCCTACAGTGGAAGCATAAGGACCTTCAAAGTCACCGGTTTGACGCCGGCAACCAAATATTTCTACCGGGTCACCGCCAGCAATGCCAGCGGCAAAGCCAACGGGCTCGAGCAGTCCTTTCTCAGTTCCAAACCTCCTGGTATCGAAGTCCTGCCAATATCCGAAGTGACCCCGCATGGGGCAAAGGCCTCGGTCACCATCGAACCGCGCGGGCTGGCAACCACCTCCTACCTGGAGATCGGGACGACGACTTCATACGGATCGGTCTTCCCGCTCAAAGAAGTCAGCGGGGCCGTGGAAAGCAGCACTTTGAGCCACACGTTCATTGGATTGGAACCGAATACGGTGTACCACTACCGGCTCGTCGCTGAAAATTCTACGGGCAAAATCGTCAGCTCGGATTACACCTTCACCACTCTCAAAACCGCGACTCTGTGGAGTGGTGGAAAACAGCTTAAAGCCGGGGCTCCGCTGGAAGTCATCGGTGATTTCTCCTTCGAAGGCAGCAGTGGTAACCGTTTTTGCGAAGAGGCCGAACTGAGCGGGGAACTGACGGAAAACCCCGGTGCTTCGCAGACGGTTACTACCCTGCGCATGCAGGACAAAGAAGCCATAGGTTGTTTCTGGGGAACATACGGATACAACTTCTCAGTGCGATACGCCGCGCCGGCGGGCGGGATGGTTATCCACTACTGGCTGAACGGCGCTGGCGAAGGGATCGTGCGGGTGCCTAAATTCGAATTCGTCCAGTCGGTTTATCTGGGCGTGCCCAACTGGAAATGCCAATACGACCTCGAACTGACCGGCAGCTTCAGCACTGGGGTTCCTCTGGTGACCGGTCTAGGCGGGCACACGAAAACGATCGCAGCCGACCCCATATGGTGTCCCAGTGAAGAGGACCTCTATGGCGTGTTCACGGTGACATCCGAAGGCAAAACGGTCGAAGCCCGTCCCTAGCTGAACTCCGGGGCGCTGCTGGCGCAGCGCCC
>JBIOTO010000111.1:0-25048 GCA_044865945.1 Solirubrobacterales bacterium | reverse complement strand
AGGCGCTACTCCCGGCGGAGGTGCGCCCGGGGCACCCCCACCGGCACCCTTAACCACCAGGGCCTCTACGCTTGACCGATGGCACTCAAACGGGTCATTCCATGCCTCGACGTGAACGCTGGGCGGGTCGTCAAGGGGACTAACTTTGTTGGGCTTCGGGATGCCGGGGATCCTGTTGAGCTTGCTGAGCGGTATGACGCCGAGGGTGCCGATGAGCTGGTGTTCCTGGACATCACCGCTTCACACGAACAGCGGGAGACGATTGTGGAGCTGGCTCGGCGGACCGCTGACAACGTGTTTATCCCGTTCACGATCGGTGGGGGGATCCGGTCGGTTGAGGACGCGCAGGCTGTGCTGGACGCCGGGGCCGACAAGGTCTCGGTCAACTCGGCGGCACTTGCCCGGCCGGAGCTGCTGGGGGAGCTGGCCGACCAGTTCGGCGCCCAGTGCGTGGTGATCGCGATCGACGCCAAGCGCGAGGACGAGGGCTGGGGGGTCTACGTCAACGGCGGTCGCAAGAAGGTCGAGGGACGGGACGCGGTCGCTTGGGCCGAAGAGGCGGTTGAGCGGGGGGCGGGGGAGGTGCTGCTGACGAGCATGGACCGCGACGGGACCAACGACGGTTACGACCTTGGTCTGACCCGCGCGGTGGCGGAGGCGGTCAGCGTGCCGGTGATCGCCTCGGGCGGCGCCGGCGAGCTCTCCCACCTCAGCGACGCGATCTCCCGGGGCGGCGCCGACGCCGTGCTCTGCGCCTCGATCTTCCACTACGGCCAGCACCGCGTGCGCGAGGCCAAGGAACGGATGGCGGCCGACGGGATTCCCGTGCGGCTCTGAGGGGCGCGGCTCCTATCCGCGCGATCGATCATCGTAGGGCGCCTATGCGGGAGCAGGAAGTCGGCGCGGCGCTGCGGGCGGCCCACCCGGAGCTGGAGGCGGTGAGGCGGGAGGCGAGCGAGCCCGTCTACCTGGTCGGCGGCGCGGTGCGGGACCTGCTGCTCGGCCGGCCGCGGGCCGACGTCGACCTGGTCGTCGAGGGCGACGCCGCCGCGCTGGCGGCACGTCTGGGCGAGGCCGGAGCCGAGCACGAGCGCTTCGGCACGGTCAAGGTCGAGATCGACGGCCACGAGGTCGACATCGCCACCGCCCGCAACGAGACGTACCCGCATCCCGGGGCGTTGCCCGTCGTCGCGCCGGCGCGGAGCATCGAGGAGGACCTCGACCGGCGGGACTTCACCATCAACGCGATGGCGATCCCGCTCGACGGCGAGCCGCGGCTGATCGACTCCCGCGGCGGCCGCGATGACCTGGAGCGCGGCCTCCTGCGGGTGCTCCACGAGCGCTCCTTCGAGGACGACCCGACGCGGGCGATCCGCGCCGCGCGCTACGCGTCCCGCTACGGCTTCACGCTGGAGCCGGAGACCGACCGGTTGCTGCGCAGGGTGGACCTGGCGACTGTCTCCGCCGATCGCCGCCGGGCAGAGCTGGAGCGGCTGGCCGCGGAACCGACCGGGGTCGTCGGCCTCGGCCTGCTCGCCGGCTGGGGGGTCATCGACCTGCGCGAGGACGGCGTGGAGCTGATGAAGGCGGTCGACGACCTGCTCAAGGAGCCGCACTGGGCCGAGCTTGTGCCGCGCGAGCGGGCTTTGATCGCGGCGGCGCTGGGACCGGAAGGGACGGAGAAGGTCTTGGCCTCGATGTGGGCGCCGAGGCCCGGCGAGGGCGTTGAGCTGGCCGATCGGCGCGACCCGGTGGAACTGATCCTCGCCCGGGCGATGGGCGCCTCTTGGCTCGACCAGTATTTGACGATCTGGCGCGGCATCGAGCTGGAGATCGACGGCGGCGACCTGATCGCGAAGGGGATCCCGCAGGGTCCGGCCGTCGGTCGCGGGCTGCGGGCGGCACGGCTGGGGAAGCTCGAAGGCGAGATCTCCGGCCGCGAGGAGGAGCTGGCTACGGCCCTCGCGGCAGCGTTGCGCGACTGAGCGATGGAGTGGCGGGAACGAAACGGCGTGCGCTGGCTGGAAGCCGACCTCGGCGGCGCCCGGGCGGCTTTCTCGACCCGGCTGGGCGGGGTCAGCGAGCCGCCGTACGACAGCCTCAACCTCGGCCTATTGACCGAAGACTCAGGCGAGGCGGTGGCCGAGAACCGCCTGCGCCTGGCCGCCGCGCTCGGCTTCGCCCCCGATCAGGTCGTCTTCGCCCGCCAGGTCCACGGCACCAACCTGATCGAGCATCCGAGGCACGAGGTTCCGGAGGCCGATGGGCACGTCGTTCGCAGTCCGGGCTTGGTGCCGCTCGTCTTCGTCGCCGACTGCCTGCCGGTGGCGCTTCATGGGCCGGGTGGGATCGCGATGCTGCACGCCGGCTGGCGCGGGTTGGCGGGCGGCATTCTTGCCGCTGGCGCCGGGGCGGTCGGGGCGACCCGGGCCGCGATCGGTCCCGGAATCGGACCGTGCTGTTACGAGGTGGGGCAGGAGGTGCTGGAGACTTTCGCCGGGCTTGGCGACGTCGCTGCGGGACGAATGCTCGACCTGCCCGAGGTCGCGCGCCGGCTGCTCGCCGAGGCGGGAGTTGAGGAGGTCGAGTCCGCCGGGCTCTGCGCCAGTTGCGAGGCGGAGCTGTTCTTCTCGCACCGCCGCGACGATGGGCTCACGGGTCGGCAGGCGGGACTCGCCTGGATCGAGGAGGGTTGAGGCGTGGCCGAGCTGATCCACGACATCGACGTCGCCAGGCTGCGGGCGAACCTGGAAGAGGCGGAGGCCCTCGCCGGCGACCGGGCCGAGATCCTCGTCGCGACCAAGTACGTGCCGCTGGAGGAGATGGGCAAGCTGGCCGAGGCGGGGGTGCGGCTGGTCGGCGAGAACCGCCAGCAGGACCTCGCAGCCAAGCACGAGCGCTGGGGCGACGCCTTCGAGTGGGACTTCATCGGCAACCTGCAGAGCCGCAAGCTGAAGCTGGTCCTGCCCCTCTGCCGCTTGATCCACTCGGTCTCGACCGACTCGGTCCTGGCCCAGCTGGAGAAGCACGGCGACCAGGACACCGAGGTCCTGGTCGAGGTCAACGTCTCCGGTGAGGAGGGCAAGGGCGGGGTCGAGCCGGCCGAACTGGCGGACTTCGTCGAGCGCTGCCCGGTCCGGGTCGGGGGCCTGATGACGATGCCGCCGTTCAGCGACGATCCGGAGCGCTCGCGCCCCTATTTCGCCCGCCTGGCGGAGCTGGCCGCGGACAACGGCTTGGACCGCCTCTCGATGGGTACCTCACAGGATTGGCGGGTCGCGATCGAGGAGGGTGCGACGATCATTCGCCTCGGACACGCCCTCTTCGTGTGATTTCGCTCGAAATCTGGGAATAATTCGTAAAGGAGTCGGTCAACCGAGACCGAAAGACGCGGGACAGATGGCTCTTAAAGACACTTGGCATAGGGCGCTGGTCTACTTCGGACTGGCCGAGGACCACGACTACGGCCCCGAATACGAGGAAGACTTCGAGCCCGAGACCGGGACCGAAGAGGCCTACGAGGGCCGCCGCGAACGCGGAGGCGAAGGCAGTTCCTCGGTGCGCCGCCTGCCGACCAGCCGCCGCCCGCGACGCGACGAGATCGACGACATCTTCGCCGACGACGAGCCGATCGCCGCCAGCCGCACCCGCACGCTGCGCCCGGTCGACAACGAGAACGGCAACGACATACAGGTCCACCTCGTCATCCCCCGCAACTTCAACGACGCCCAGCAGGTCGCCGACCAGTTCAAACGCTCGGTGCCGGTGATCCTCAACCTGCAGACGGCCGACCACGAGCTCTCGAAGCGGATGATCGATTTCTGCTCTGGGCTTACGTACGCGCTTGATGGGGGGATGCAGCGGATTGCCGAGAAGATGTTCTTGCTTACGCCTCGTAACGTCGATGTTTCGGCCGAGGAAAAGGCTCGGCTTATCGACAAGGGGTTCTTTAACCAGTCCTAGCTTGAGCGTGCGCGCGCGGGTGGGTATGCCTGCGCTGGATGCTCGGCACACCCACCCGCGCCGATGGCTCGGCTGGTCCCGGGGACATGGTTAGTCTCTCGGGCGTGATCGTTGGATTCGTCGGTTCCGGGAGCATGGCCGCCGCTGTGGCGCGCGGTTGGAGTGGGGAGTTCGAGGCGATGCTTTTCTCCGACAGCGGATCGGGTCGTGCTCAAGGGCTGGCTGGGGAGCTCGGCGGAGAGGTTGCTTCGAATGAGGAGATTGCTCGAAGGGCCGATCTCGTTCTTTTGGCGGTTAAGCCGAACAAACTTGATGAGGTGGCGCCGGATCTAGCCGAGGCCAAGGAGGTTGTTTCGGTGCTTGCTGTGACCTCCCTGGAGGCTCTGCGAGGCTCGCTGCCGGGTGCTGAGCATGTTTTGCGGGTGATGCCGAATGTTGGGGTTGAAGTACGTCAGGGCGTCCTCTGTGTGGCCGGTTCGGCGAGTGCGGAGGTGCGGGGGAAGCTGGATCTGCTTGGACATGTGGTCGAGATCACCGAGGGGGACTTCGACAGGGCTACCGCGGTGATGGGCTGCGCGCCCGCTTATTTGGCACTGGCGGTTGAGGCGATCGCCGATGCGGGGGCGGCCGATGGGCTCGATCCCGATCTGGCTCGCGAGCTGGTCGTTGAGACCGCCGCCGGGACGGCTGAGCTGCTGCGCCGCCACCATCCCGCCGACCTGCGCAAGGTGGTGGCCTCTCCCGGTGGCAGCACCGAAGCCGGCCTGGAGGCGCTGGAGCGTGAGGATGCCCGCCGCGCCTTCGAGGCGGCGGTCGAGGCCTCGCTGGAGAGGATGCGCGGATGATTCCGCTCGCTCTCACCCGCGATGACGTCGCCGACTACGTCGGGGCGCTCTTCCTGGTCTACGTGATCCTGATCTTCATCCGCATCGTCGTCTCCTTCGTCCCCCGCATGCCCTACCGGCCCTGGCTGAAGGCGACGCTCGACTTCGTCCACGAAGTCACCGACCCCTACCTCAACTTCTTCCGCCGCTTCCTGCCGCCGATGGGGGGCGGTGGCTTCGCCCTCGACCTCAGCCCGATGATCGGACTGTTCGTCCTCTTCATTGCCCAGGCGATCGTCGTCGGCCTGATTCGCGGGTGAGCGGCTCCAACGCCCGCCCCTGGGCCTTCGCGGGCATCCTCTGCGCACTGGTCCTCGCCGCCGACCAGGTCGCCAAGGCGCTGGTCGAGGCCGACCTCGTCCCGGGCGAGCACGTCGAGGTCCTGGGCCCGCTCGAACTGACCCTCTCGCACAACCGCGGCGTCGCCTTCGGCCTCGCCGGTGGCGCCGGCGTCGGCTTGGTCGCGGTCACGCTGGCGGCCCTGGGGCTGATCGTCTACCTCTTCGCCCGCGACCCGAACCGGCCGGGGATGTGGGTGGCGACCGGGCTGGTCGCCGGCGGCGCCCTCGGCAACCTCGCCGACCGGGTCCTCGCCGGCGAGGTGACCGACTACATCGCCGTCGGCTCCTGGCCGCCGTTCAACCTCGCCGACATCGCGATCACCTGCGGCGTCGCGCTGCTGGCGCTGATCTATGTGCGCGAAGCCGAGACGGAGTCCGAGGCTGAGGGTGGCTGAGCTCGCGCCGCGGATCGTCCACCTCGACGACTGGCTGGCGGTCGTCGACAAGCCGGCGGGCTTGGTCGTCCACCCGGCGCCCTCGCACCAGGGCCCGACCCTGGTCGACGAACTGGCCGAGATCCTCGGCGGCGGGGGGGACCTGGAGCGGCCCGGGATCGTCCACCGGCTCGACAAAGGCACCAGCGGGCTGCTGGTCGTCGCCCGCGACGACGAGACCCACGCGGCGCTGCAGAGGCTGGTGCGCGAGCGCGGGGTCGAGCGCGTCTACCTGGCGCTCGCCGGGGGCCGTCTCGCCTCCCGCACCGGGACGATCGACGCCCCGATCGGCCGCGCCGCCAAGCAGCGGCACCGGATGGCGGTCTCCGGCGCCGCCTCGCGCCAGGCGCGGACCCACTTCGAGGTGCTGGAGCTGCTGCCGCGCGAGAGCTACCTCGAGGCGCGCTTGGAGACCGGGCGCACCCACCAGATCCGCGCTCACTTCGCCGCCATCGGCCACCCGCTGACCGGCGACACCACCTACGGCGGCGCCGAGCGCTACGGATTGCGGCGCCAGTTCCTCCACGCCCACCGGCTCGGCTTCCGGCACCCCCGGACCGGGGAGGAGCTGAGCTTCTCCTCGCCGCTGCCCGCCGACCTCGCCGCGGCGCTGGAGGCGGCCCACGCCTCCTAGGCCGCCGCTCTACAATCGAGCGTTCAATCCAAACCCCGTTCGCCTGCGAACCGGATCCTGCCTGGCAAACCGCCAGGTCCCGGGGAGCGGAGCGGGAGCTTCACCAAAACCCAAGGAGAATCGAATGCCAGAGGCAGAACTCAAAGAGCTGCTCGAGGCCGGAGTCCACTTCGGCCATCAGACGCGCCGCTGGAACCCGAACATGCGCCGCTTCATCTTCGGCGAGATGGACGGGATCCACATCATCGACCTGCTGCAGACCGAGGCGTTGCTGGAGAACGCCCGCAAGTTCGCCGGCGAGCTCGCCACCGGGGGCGGCACCGTCCTCTTCGTCGGCACCAAGAAGCAGGCCCGCGACACGATCCAGGAATGGGCCGACCGCTGCCAGATGCCCTACGTCAACAAGCGCTGGCTGGGCGGGCTGCTGACCAACTTCAACACGATGTCGGGCCGGATCGCCCGCCTCCACGAGCTCAACGGCTGGAAAGAGGAGGGCAAACTCGACCTCCTGCCGACCAAGGAGCGGATGGGGATGGAGGCCGAACTCGCCAAGCTCGAGTTCAACCTCGGCGGCGTCCGCGACATGGACCGCCTTCCCGACGCCGTCTTCGTCGCCGACCTGAAAACCGAGGAGATCGCGGTCAACGAGGCCGCCCGCCTGCGGATCCCGATCATCGGCCTGGTCGACACCAATTGCGACCCGACGCCGGTCGACTACGTGGTCCCCGGCAACGACGACGCGATCCGCTCCTGCGAGCTGGTCATCGGCACGATCGGCAAAGCCGTCGAGGACGGCTCCTCGTCCTGGCGCGTCCAGGAGGAAAAGCGGGTCGCCGAAGAGATGGAGCGGCGCAAACGCGAGGAGGAAGAGCGGAAGAAGCGCGAGGAGGAAGAGAAAGCGCGCAAAGAAGCTGAGGAGGCTAAACAGCACGAAGAAGAGACCGCGCGGAAACAGGCAGAGAAAAAAGCTGCTGAGGCTCAGGCTCAGGAGAAAAAAGCTGCTCAGGCTCAGGGCGCGGGGGCCGCGGGTCCTGTCTCCGATACGACCCCGTCGCCTACCGGCGACGGTCCCGCATCGTCGCCACCCCCGGCAGATGCGTCTAAAGCGGAGGCTCCGGCCGCTGAGGTGAAATCTCCGGAGGCTGTTGAGGCGCCTGCGGAGGAGAAGCCGTCCGAGGATGCGCCGGCTGAGCCTGCTGCTGAGGAGAAAGCTGAGAGTAAGGGGGAGTCGAAATGAGCGTTACCGCTGCTGACGTGAAGGCGCTCCGGGATCGGACTGGGGCGGCGATGATGGATGCTAAATCCGCCCTTGTTGAGGCCGATGGCGATGTCGAGCGTGCCGTTGAGCTTTTGCGGGTGAAGGGGCAGGCGTCGGCCGCCAAGCGCGAAGGGCGGGGGACCAGCGAGGGGGTCGTCGCCTCCTACATCCACGCCAACGACAAGGTCGGGGCGATGGTCGAAGTCCAGTGCGAGACCGACTTCGTCGCCCGCAACGAGGAGTTCAAGGTCTTCGCCTACCAGGTCGCCCTGCACGCGGCCGCGACCGCGCCGCAGTACGTCTCCACCGAGGAAATCCCGGAGGACGAACGCGAGGCGGAAAAGAAGGTCTTCGAAGAGAAGGCGCGCGAAGAAGGCAAGCCCGACAACGTGGTCGAGAAAATCGTCCAGGGCCAGCTCGACAAGTGGGCGAGCGAAGTCGCGCTGCTCGACCAGGCTCACGTCAACACCGAGAAGCACGACGGCAAGACGATCGAGGAGCTGCGCCAGGAGCTGGCGGCGAAAACCGGCGAGAACATCCAGATCGGCCGCTTCTCCTACTTCCGCGTCGGCGAATAAGCTGCGCGCAGTGACCGACTCTGCCGAGCCGCGCTTCGGGCGCATACTGCTGAAGCTCTCCGGCGAGGCCCTGATGGGCAGCCAGGACTTCGGCACCGATGGCGCCGAGGTCGAGCGGATCGCCAAACAGGTGGCGGCGGTCCTCGACCGCGGCGTCGAAGTGGCGATCGTCGTCGGCGCGGGGAACATCTACCGCGGCCTCGACGGGGCGGCCAGCGGCATGGACCGCGCCACCGGCGACTACATGGGGATGCTGGCGACGATCCTCAACGCGCTGACCCTGCAGGACGCGCTTGAGCGCGAGGGCCAGTACACGCGGGTGATGTCGGCGATCGAAGTCCAGGAGGTCGCCGAGCCCTACATCCGCCGCCGGGCGATGCGCCACCTGGAGAAGGGGCGGGTGGTGATTTTCGCCGCTGGCACCGGCAACCCGTTCTTCACCACCGACACCGCGGCGGCGCTGCGAGCGTTGGAGATCCACGCCGAGGCGATCCTGATGGCGAAGAACGGGGTGGAGGGGGTCTTCGACTCCGACCCGGCGACCAATCCCGACGCCACCTTCATCCCCGCGATCACCCACCGCGAGGCGATCGAGCAGGGCTTGCGGGTGATGGATTCGACCGCGCTCTCCCTCTGCATGGACAACGACCTGCCGATCTACGTCTTCAACATGGGCGACGAGCGGAACATAGATAGGATCGTCTCCGGCGAGAAGGTGGGGACGCTGGTCTCCAGTTCTCCGGCCGAGTGACGAGGACGGGAGCCCTGTGGAGCTGATCGACGAACTGCTTGCGGACGCCAAGGAGCGGATGGCCAAATCGGTCGAGTCCAGCCGTGGCGAGCTTGCCACCGTGCGGACCGGCCGCGCCTCGCCGCACCTGCTCGACCGGATCACGGTCGACTACTACGGCAATCCGACCCCGCTGAAGCAGCTGGCCAACGTTTCCGCCTCCGACGCCCGGCTGCTGACCGTCACGCCCTTCGACAAGGGCGCCCTGGGCGGGATCGAGAAGGCGATCCAGGAGTCCGACGTCGGCCTGACGCCGAGCAACGACGGCAACCTGATCCGCCTGCAGATCCCGGAGATGACCGAGGAGCGGCGGCGGGAGATGGTCAAGGTCGTCCACGGCGTCGCCGAGGAAGGCCGGATCGCGATCCGCAACGTCCGTCGCGACATCATGAGCGACCTGCGCGAGCTGAAAAAAGAAGGCGAAGCCGGCGAGGACGACGAGCGCCGCGCCGAGACGGCGCTGCAGAAGCAGACCGACGAGGCGATCGCCGAGATCGACTCCCTGCTCAAGGGCAAGGAAGAAGAGATCCTCGAAGTTTGAGGCCGGCCACCGCAGCGTGACCGCACCCAAGTACGTAGCGATCATCACCGACGGCAACGGCCGCTGGGCGAGCCAGCGGGGGCTGCCGACCGTCGACGGGCACCGGGCCGGCGCCGACACCCTGAAGAAGCGGCTGCGCGACGCCGCCGAGCTGGGGATCGAGGAGCTGACCGTCTACTCGTTCTCGACCGAGAACTGGAGCCGGTCCGACGAGGAGGTCACGGGCCTGATGCGGATGTTCGGCGAGCGGATCGCCTCGGAAACCCCGGAGCTGAAGGAGGAAGGGGTGCGGATGCGGTTCATCGGCCGCCGCGAGGGGGTCGATCCGGGCTTGGTCGAGCAGATGGCGTGGGCCGAAGGCGAGACCGCGGCGAACGACCGGATCGTCCTCTACGTCGCCTTCAACTACGGCGGCCGGGCCGAGATCCTCGACGCCGCGCGCGGTTTCGAGGGAGACTCGGAGGAGGAGTTCCGCGAACGCCTCTACGCGCCCGAGATGAACGACCCCGACCTGCTGATCAGGACCAGCGGCGAGCTGCGGCTCTCCAACTACCTGCTCTGGCAGTGCGCCTACTCGGAGCTGGTCTTCCGCGACGAGCTCTGGCCGGACTTCGACCGCGCCGCGCTGGAAGGCTGCCTGCGCGAGTACGAGACCCGGCAGCGCCGCTTCGGGAGCCGAGCGTGAAAATCGACCTGTTCGACGACGAGATGTTCGAGGAGGAGCCGCCGCGGCCCGAGCGGCCGCCGCGCGAGCCCCGCAAACGCCGTCGCGGCAGCGGCGAGACGGCGAAGCGGGTGCTGGTGGCGCTGCCCTGGATCGTCTTCGCGATCGCGATCACGGTCGCCGGCGGATCGATCTTCGCGCTGGCGATGGTCGGCCTCGGCATCGTCGCCGTGGGGGAGTTCGCCGGCATCGCCAGCCGCTACCGGCCGCTGGTCATCCCGGCCTACATCTCCGTCGCCGGCCTGATCGCCGCCGCCTACCTCGGCACCTCCTACAGCGTCCTGATGGTCCTCGCCGCTTCGGTGCCGCTGCTCTTCGCCTTCGCGGCCAGGGCCCGCTACCGCGAGGGGGCGACGGTCTCGCTGGGGATCACCCTGCTGGCCGTGGTCTGGATCGGGGTCCCGCTCGCCCACGCCGTCTTCCTCCGCGAACTGCCCGACCACGGCGCCGCGCTGCTGATCGACGTCCTAGTCGGCACCTTCGTCGCCGACACCGCCGCCTACGCCACCGGGCGCATGTTCGGCAGCCACAAGATCGCCCCCAACCTTTCGCCGAACAAGACGATCGAGGGCCTTATCGGCGGCTTCGTGATCGGCACCATGGGCTTCTGGTTCGCCGGCCTCTACCAAGACTGGCTCTCCGGAGTCGACGCCCTGATCATCGGCGCCGCAGTAGCTGCAATGGCCCCGCTCGGAGACCTCTTCGAGTCGCTCCTCAAGCGCGACCTCGGCACCAAGGACACCGGCACCCTCTTCGGCCCCCACGGCGGCCTCCTCGACCGCCTCGACGCCGTCTTCTTCACCGTCGTGGTCGGCTACTACCTCGCGGTCGCGGTGGTGTACTGACGAGTCCGCGACAGAGTCCGCATAGCGGACACTCGCGCGGACTCGACGGAGCCACAACCCTTCGCAAATAGAAATTTATCAATATCGATAAGGTGTCGATTATGAGAGGCGGGGAAAATCACCGCATCAGCCCAAATGGGCGGTCGGTCGCCAGCGCAGCGGCGGACCGCGCGCGACGCAGCGAGGCGTACCGCGAGGCCCGCGACGAATACGCAGCGATCAAAGAGCTGCGGGAGCGGAACTGGATCGCGGCGCATATTCGCGAACGGCGCTACGAGCTGGACTTGACGCAGAAAGAGGTGGCCGAACAGGCCGGGACCTCCCATTCCTTCATCTCGAAAGTCGAGGGTGGCGATCACATGCCGACGATCCCCGTCCTGAAGCGGATCTTGGCCGTCTTGGATGAGGAGCTGCTGATCGGGTTTGAACGACAGGTGCCTGACGAGGAGCCCGAGCGCGAAGTTGCGCCGCCTCCCGAACTCGCAGCAGCCTGATATTTAGCTACCCAGCGATGAACGACGACTGGCGCCTGCAGATCGACTTTCGCGATGATGGCGTCGCCGACGCCCTGCAGGACCGCCTCGACGTGCGAGAGCTGGAGCACGACCTCAGCCAGGCTTTTCACGACCGGGTGATCGTCTCGCGGAACGGAACCACGATCTTCCTTTACGCGGGGGACGAGCAGCAGGCCGAGAAGGCGAGGGACCTGGTCGTACGCCTGACCGAGGAGGACGGTGAGGAGGTGAGCATCGACTTCAGGCGCTGGCACCCGCTGTCGCTCGAGTGGGAGCCGGCGGATGAGCCGCTGCCCGAGGACGCCGCTGCCCGCGCGGCGGAGCATCAGGTCCGGATAGCCAAGGAACGCCAGGAGACCGAGGAACAGGGGTATCCCCGGTGCGAGGTGCAGATCGAGCTGCCCTCGAGGGAGCAGGCGGACGCGTTTGCGGATCGCCTGCGGGCCGAGGGCCTGCCGACCGCGCGGCGCTGGCGGGTCGTCCTCGTGGGGACCACTGACGAGGACGCGGCCAAGGCGCTCTCGGAGCGGATTCGCGGTGAAGTGCCGGCCGGCACCAAGGTCGCGGTTGCGGGAACCCTGTACGAGGCCGAAGACGACGTGCCGCGGCCGTTCGCCTTCCTCGGCGGCCTGGCCGGCTAGTCCGGGCGACCCGCTCCGTATCCTCTGTCGGGCATGAAGAAGGTCCTCGTACTCGGCTCGACCGGGTCCATCGGAACGCAGGCGCTGGAAGTGATCGGCGCTTCGCGGGAGCTGCAGGCCGTCGGCCTGGCGGCTGGTTCGGCCTGGGAGACGACGGTCGAGCAGGCTCGTGAGCACGGCGTGCCGATGATCGCCCTCGCCGACGCGGGGGCGGCGGAGAGCGCTCGCGGGGCCTGGGGCGGGCGGGTGCTTGCCGGAGAGGAGGGCGTGCGGGAGCTGATCACGACGACCGAGCCGGACCTGGTCCTCAACGCGATCGTCGGCGCCGCCGGGCTCGGCTCGACCATCGTCGCCCTCAGCGAGGGGATCGACGTGGCGCTTGCCAACAAGGAGAGCCTGGTGCTTGGCGGTGAGCTGGTGATGGCCCTGGCCGAGGGAACGGGGGCGCGGCTCTTGCCGGTCGACTCCGAGCACTCGGCGCTCTTCCAGCTCGTCAACTCCGAGCCGCCAGGGACCGTGGACAGGCTGGTGCTGACCGCCTCCGGCGGGCCTTTCCGCGGCCGCGACGACCTCTCCGGGGTCAGCGTCGCCGACGCGCTCGCCCACCCGACCTGGCAGATGGGGGGGCGGATCACGATCGACTCGGCGACGCTGATGAACAAGGGCTTCGAGGCAATCGAGGCGCACCACCTCTTCGCCGTCCCGTATGAGCGGATCGAGGTCGTCGTCCACCCGCAGTCGCTGATCCACTCGCTGATCCACCTCAACGACGGCGCCTCACTGGCCCACTTGGGCTATCCCGACATGCGGGTGCCGATCTCCTACGCGCTGCACTACCCCGAGCGGGCCGACGTCGACCTGCCGCGGCTCGACCTCGCCGCGGTCGGCTCGCTGACCTTCGAGCAGCCTGACCTCGAGACCTTCGCCTGCCTGCGGCTGGCGCTGGAGGCAGGCGCGGCCGGCGGTACGGCGCCCTGCGTCCTCAACGCGGCGGACGAGGTCGCCGTCGCCGCCTTCCTCGCCGAGCGGATTCCCTTCACCGGGATCGCCGCGGTGATCGAGCGGGTGCTGGAGGAGATGCCGGCGCGGCCGCTGACCCACTTCGACGACCTCTTCGCCGCCGACGCCGAGGCGCGCGAGCGCAGCGAAGCCCAGGTTCGGGGGTTGATGCCCGCGTGAGCTGGTTCTGGGTCTTCGTCGGCTTCTGCCTGCTGATCATCCTCCACGAGGCGGGGCACTTCTTCGCCGCCAAGGCGACGGGGATGCGGGTCGAGCGCTTCTTCCTCTTCTTCGGGCCGACGATCTGGTCGTTCAAACGCGGCGAGACCGAGTACGGGGTGAAATCGATCCCGCTCGGCGGCTACGTGAAAATCACCGGCATGAACCCCGAGGAGGAGGTTCCTCCCGAGGTCGCCCACCGCTCCTACTACCGACAGGACGTCTGGAAGCGAATCGTCGTCGTCGCGGCCGGCCCGGCGGTGAACATCATCCTCGCCTTCGCGATCCTCTTCGGCGTCTACTGGGCAAACGGGCGGGAAGAAATCCAGCAGAGCGTCGGCGAAATCCGCAACGGAACTCCAGCGGCGAAGGTCCTGCGGCCCGGCGACGAGATCGTCGCGATCGACGGCAAGCGCTTCGCCGGTCTCAGCACCGAAGAGCGGCTGACGAAGTTCGGCGAAACCGTCGGCAACCACAAATGCGAGGGCAAGCAGGTCGACGGCTGCGTCGCCGCGACCCCGGTTCAGCTCCAGGTCAGGCGGGGCGGGCAGCTCAAGACGATCACGGTGTACCCCCGTTACGACGAGGAAGCGAAGCGAGCGCTGGTCGGCTTCTCCTACGGCAGCGTCAACCATCCGGTTGGCGCCGGAGAGGCAGCGAGTGAAGCCGGCGACGCGATCTGGGAAGTCGCCTCCGGGACCCTCCACGTCTTCACCCACCTGTTCGAAAAGCAACAGCGCGAGCAGGTCTCCGGCGTGGTTGGGATCAGCGACGTCGGCCACCAGGTGATCGAGAAGGGCCTCGAACGGGCGCTGCTGCTGCTCGCCTTCGTCAGTCTCTCGCTGGGGCTGGTCAACCTGCTGCCGATCCTGCCCCTCGACGGCGGCCACATCTTCTGGAGCCTGGTCGAGAAAGTGCGCGGCCGGCCGGTTTCGCTGCGGGTGATGGAGCGGGCGACCGCGATCGGCATCGCCCTCGTCCTGATGCTCTTCTTCCTCGGGTTATCGAACGACATCGGCCGGATCACCGGCGAAGGGTTCGAGGTCCGGTAGTAGGCCCGCCTGGCGGGCTCAATAAGCTTCAGATATGGCTTCCAAACGGCAGATCTTCGTCGGCAACGTGCCGATCGGCGGCGGCGCGCCGGTCGCCGTGCAGACGATGACCAAGACCGAGACCGCGAACCTTGAGGCGACGATGGACCAGATCCGCAAGGTCGCCGACGCCGGGGCGGACCTGGTGCGCTGCGCGGTGCCGCGCGAGCGGGACGCCGAGGCGCTGAAGACGATCGTGCGCGAATCGCCGATCCCGGTGATCGCCGACATCCACTTCAACCACACCCTGGCGCTGAAAGCGATCGACGCCGGCGCCCACTGCATCCGGCTCAACCCCGGCAACATCGGCGGCCGCGACAAAGTCGCCGAGGTCGCCGAGAAGGCGAACGCCGCCAACGTGCCGATGCGGATCGGGGTCAACTCCGGCTCGCTGCCCAAACACCTGCACGAGCTGGAGCGCGAAGCGCCGGTCGAGGCGCTGGTCGCCGCCGCGATCGAGTTCGTCGAATTGATGGAGGGCCTCGACTTCGAGAACTTCAAGGTCTCGATCAAGTCGACCAACGTGCCGTACACGATCGCCGCCAACCGGCTGCTCTCGGAGAAGATCCCCTACCCGCTGCACCTCGGGGTGACCGAGGCGGGGACGAAATGGGGGGGATCGCTGAAATCGGCGGTCGGCCTGGGGACGCTGCTCGCCGACGGGATCGGCGACACGATCCGGATCAGCCTTTCGACCTTCCACGCCGAGGAGGAGGTCAAGGTCGCCTGGGAGATCCTCAAGGCGCTGCAGTTGCGCGAGCGCGGCCCGGTGCTGATCGCCTGCCCGACCTGCGGCCGCCTGCAGTTCGACATGGACTCGGTCGTGGCCGAAATCGAGCAGCGGCTGGAGGGCTATGAGGAGCCGGTAGAGGTCGCCGTCCTCGGCTGCGCGGTCAACGGGATCGGCGAGGCCAGCCACGCCGACTTCGGCATCGCCGGGGCCAAGAACGAGGGCCTGATCTTCGCCGGTGGCAAACCGCTGCGGAAGGTGCCGCAGGCCCAGCTCGTCGACACCCTCTTCGAGGAGATCGACAAGTCCCTCGACCGCGGCGGCGAGGTCGAGTTCGACGAGGCCGAGTCCCAGGAGGGCGCCGAGTGGGTCGCCAACATCGAGCGCGAAAACGCCGGCGACCTGACCCCCGAGAAGATCGCCCAGATGGAGAAGGAAGCGGTCGAACGCGGCGAGTCCGACAAGGTCCTCCTCGACGAGGAGGCCTCGCCGACCGCGGGCCGCCGCTTTACGCGGGCATAGTGTGAATCAGGCGCCGCGAGTCTCAACTCCGGCCGCCTGAGGCCCATCTAAGCTGCCGTTTGTGGACCCCTTAGATCGCCCAGCTGCCCACTTAGAAGGTATGGACCTTGACGGTGGATGGACTGTCGGGGAGGGAATAGACGATCCAGGCTCGACGGGAGGCAACTTCTCCTTTGGATACATGGTTTCTCATCCCTCACGCGGGTCCGCCTTCCTCAAGGCTTTGGACTACTCACGGGCGTTGAGAGCAGAGGATGTGCCATCAGCGCTGAAAGCAATGACCGATGCCTACGTCTATGAGAGAGATCTTCTGGACCGATGCACGACGGCGCGCCTGAGCAAGGTGATCTTACCCCTCGCTCACGGTCAGATATCCGTTCCGGACTACCAGATTCCGGTCAATTACCTGATCTTCGAAAGGGCAGACGGGGATGTGCGGAAGTTCTTGAAAGAGATCGCGTCGATTGATGATGCTTGGGCTATGAGGGTTCTGCACAACACGGCCGTTGGAGTTCAGCAGCTTCATGGTGAGAGGATCGCGCATCAGGATGTCAAGCCATCCAACCTTCTAACTTTTGGAGATACCGGGAGTTCAAAAATTGGCGACCTTGGTCGGGCCGAGTACCAAGGAGCAGCAGGGCCGCATGTTGATCTCAAAGTCGCCGGTGATCCTAGCTATGCGCCCCCCGAGCAGCTATATGGCCTCAGGCCCGATAGTTGGGGCGCGAGAAGACAAGCGTGTGACCTTTACCACCTTGGAAGCATGGTCCTTTTTTTCTTCCTCGGAACGGCCGCCACGCCGGCCTTGCTTGCGCGCATGGATTCGATTCAACATCCCAGGTCGTGGGGCGACTCGTATGAGGCGGTACTTCCATTTGTGCGCGCAGCCTTCGACGAAGTTGCCGAAGAGCTTTCAGCGGTTCTCCCGGAGTTCTGCCGGGAAAAGCTAACGACTGCATTCCGGGAGCTATGCGACCCAGAGCCTGAGTTGAGAGGACACCCAAAGGCGAAGACGAGAAGTCACTCCAATCCGTATTCGGTCGATCGATATGTCTCTCTGTTCAACCTTCTCGCGCTGCGAGCAGAGACGAAAATGCGCGGAGCCGGAGGGTGAGTGCGCGTTGGCCGGAGGGCCAGCGGGACGTTATTCCCCGCTGGAGAGATCCTAGAAGCAGTGCGGCGCGGAAAGAGCTTTCCCCGATACATAGACCACAGTCGCAGTCAGTTGATCCATCGGGGCGCTCAGAACGCGAAACGGATTGGCAGCGGAACAGATCACTTGGATTTGCACTAGATCTAGTTGGGACGGCACTTGTTGTAGGAGTTACCCCTGCAGCTCGCGAAGCAGCGAAGTTCGTACTCGAGCAAGAAAAAACCTCGTCACTGGCACGCATTGTGGCGGAGCGGGTCGTCCGTGGTGGGGATGACGAGCAGCTGCGCTTTGAGGCAACCCCCAGCGTTAGGGAGCAGGTTCATGACCTACGGAAAAAGCTCGGCAATGATCCTCGTAACGCACTTGGGTGGACGGAGTTAGCGCGCTATTACACGATTGCCGGATTGCGCCCTCAAGCGGATCAGGCAATGAAGATAGCCCTTGGGCTTGCGCCAAACCACCGTTACGTGCTCCGGGCGGCTGCTCGACTAGCCGTTCACCATGGCAAGTTCGACGAGGCTCTGCTTGTTGTATCCAGAGCACATCGAACGCCGTCGGACCCATGGCTCGTAGCCTCCGAACTCGCCATTGCAGGCCCTGCCGAAACTCCACCCCGACTGGCGAAGCATGCAAGATCGATGCTGGGAGGAGGTCAGTTCGCGCCGATGTCTACTACCGAGCTGGCGAGCGCTCTTGGCACGATGGAGTTCAGGGCGGGGTCAAACCGAAAAGCACGCCGGCTGATCGAGTCGTCTTTGGAGGCCCCGAACGACAATGCCATCGCGCAAGGGCAATGGATTTCTCGGGAGCTACACACCATCGAGGTGGATGCTGCTCTCCTAGATGAATCTGCTGAGGCAAGGGCGCTTCGTCACGGAGCCGCTTTGGAATGGGAGGCCGCGCTAGAAGCCGCGTGGGATTGGCATCGAGATCAACCCTTCGCGAGCGGCCCCGGGGAGCTTGGCTCGTACCACGCTTCACTGGGAGGCGCGTATGCCGAAGGCGCCAAGATTGCCGAGGAGGCTCTGAGGGCCAATCCAAGAGAGTTCCTGCTGTCAAACAATCTTGCTTTTTGTCTTCTAAATCTGGGGGAGATCCAGCGGGCGGCGGAGGTTCTTGGCGCAATCGACGTTGGATCGCTGGCCGAGCATCAACTTTCAACCTTTTATGCGACGTCTGGGCTGCTGCGATTTCGATCCGGCGATGCAGTTGGGGGACGCACGCTGTATCTGCGCTCTATCAGCTTGACGCGTGATTCTCACGACAGGGCGGTTGCACGGATCATGCTTGCAGCCGAGGAGCTCCGTCTTAAGTCACCGACAGCCGAGAAGCTCATTCGGGAAGCCTTGCTTGCCAGCAAAGAGGTCGAGGGGGAGGACATCCGCCTGTGGCTTCGCCGTTTGACTCCATGAACTTCTCAGAAAGGCCTCAGTTAGCGGGCGGGCGCCCCCACGCATAGCCCGGAACGGTGAATAGACTCGCCTCCGATGTCGACCCCCTCGAAGTCGCCTAAGAACAAAGGCGTGTCTCCCTCTAGGCAGGAGGACTTCCCGGCCTGGTTCCAGGCCGTGGTCCGCGAGGGCGAGGTTGCCGAACTGGCGCATGTGCGCGGCAGCATGGTGATTCGGCCTTGGGGCTACGCGATCTGGGAGCTGATGCAGGCCGAGCTGGACCGGCAGATCAAGCGCAGCGGCGCCAGCAATGCCTACTTTCCGCTCTTCATCCCCCTCAGCTACATCGAGAGCGAGGCCGAGCACGTCGAGGGATTCGCCAAGGAGATGGCGGTCGTCACCCATCACCGGCTGGAAGCGGACCCGGACAACCCCGGGCACCTGCGGCCGGGGGGGAAGCTGACCGAGCCGCTGGTCGTGCGCCCGACCTCGGAGACGATCATCGGCAAGTCCTTCGCCAAATGGGTCAACTCCTACCGCGACCTGCCGCTGATGGTGAACCAGTGGGCCAACGTGGTCCGCTGGGAGATGCGGCCGCGGGTGCTGCTGCGGACGACCGAGTTCCTCTGGCAGGAGGGCCACACCGCTTTCGCCACCGAGGAGGAAGCGCGGGCGAACGCCGAGCGGATGCTGGAGGTCTACCGGGACTTCGCCGACTCGTTCCTCGCGATGCCGGTGCTGACCGGCGAGAAGCCCGAGGAAGAGCGCTTCCCCGGCGCGGTGGTGACCCTTTCGATCGAGGCGATGATGCAGGACGGCAAGGCCCTGCAGGCCGGCACCTCGCACTACCTCGGGCAGAGCTTCGCCGAGGCGGCGGAGATCACTTTCCTCGACAGCGAGGGGGAGAGGGGGCTCGTCCACACCGCTTCCTGGGGGGTCTCGACCCGCCTTCTCGGCGCCCTGATCATGAGCCACAGCGACGACGTCGGCCTGCGGCTGCCGCCGACGGTGGCGCCCCAGCAGGTCGTGATCGTCCCGATCCCGCGCGGCGAGGAGGGGCCGGCCGTGTACGAGGCGGCCGACGAGCTGGCGCGGGAGATCGGCGAGCTTTCCTTCGAAGGGGCCCCGTTGCGGGTCAGCGCCGACCGGCGGGATCGCGAGCCGCCGGACAAGCGCTGGGAGTGGACCCGCAAAGGGGTGCCACTGGTGCTCGAACTTGGCCCGCGCGACCTGAAGGAGGGCGTGGTGGCGCTGCGGCGGCGTGACGTCGACGCCAAGCCCGAGTCGCTGGAGCGCTCGCGGGTGGCCGACGCGATCCCGGCGCTGCTCGCCGAGATCCAGGGTGCCTACCACCGCGCCGCCGCCGAGCGGCTGAGCGCCCGCACCCGCACCGACGTTGAGACCTTCGACGAATTCCGCGAGTGGTTCGACACCGACCCCGGCGACGCCGAAGCCGGAGGGTTCGTGCGCGCGCCGTGGAGCGAAGCGCCGGAGTCGGCGGAGCTTCTGGAGGGGTTGAAGGTCACCGTGCGTTGCCTGCCCACCGACCAGGACCTCTCGCCCGGCGCGCTCTGCGTCCTGACCGGCAAACCGGCGGTCACCGAAGCGATCTTCGCGAAGGCCTACTGAGCGATGAGCAGCACCGACCCCTTCGGCAAAGGTCGGGTGCGCCGCCTCTTCGGGCTCGACCGCAGCGCGCCGCCGCCGCCCACGACCCGCAGGGGGGAGCCGCTGCACCCGTGGACGATCCCCAACGCGGTCGGCTACCTACGCCTGGCGGCGCTGCCGGTCTTCCTCGTCCTCGCCTACAACACCGAGGACGGCACCTCGCTCGCCTCGGCGATGGTCTTCTGGGCGATCGCGGCCGGCGACTACCTGGACGGGATCCTCGCCCGCATCACCGGCCAGTACAGCCGCATGGGCGCCCTGCTCGACCCGCTGGTCGACCGGCTGACGATCCTCGCCGGCGCCGTCGTCTGCTGGAGCTTCGACCTGCTGCCGCACTGGGCGCTGGCGCTGCTGGCGCTGCGCGAGCTGGCGATGCTGTTCCTCGCCTGGTACGGGCTGCGCCACGGGGTCGACATCGAGGTCAACTGGCCGGGCCGGATCTCGGTCTTCCCGATCATGGGCGGGATCTTCCTCGCCCTGCTGGCCCCCGGCTGGGTCGCGAGCGCGCTTTTGATCTGGGGCTTGGTGATGGCGATCATCGCCACCGTCCTCTACGCGCAGGCGGGACTGCGGGCCACCCGAGCGGCACGAGCCGCGGGCTGACGCACAGCTTCACCCGAACCTTCAACCTAGGGTTGAACCTTTCGGGAAGAGAGCTATGATCGGCACCCGCGCAAACGGAGGCCAGGCCTCCTCGAGTTAGGAGCACGATGGAGGACACCTTTCCCGATCTCGGGTCCCTCAGCGACAAGGAGCTGAAGGACATGATCGACAACCTGACGGCCGAGGAGAACGAGATCTCCTACAAGCGGCGCGTCCTGCACGGGAAAATCGACATCCTGCGCGCGGAGCTGGTCAACCGCCTGCGCACGAAACGCGAACACGGCGACTCGCTGATCTCCGGCGACGACGTCGAGCAGCTGACCAACATCCTCGCCGGCAAGACCCAGCCGCCGACGGAGGACGAGCCCGCCGCCTGAGCGGGAGCTCACCATGGCCGTGCACTGTCCCGAGTGCGGATTCGCGAACCCCGAGGGGGCGAACTACTGCCAGAAGTGCGGCGCCTACCTGGGCGGCCCGAAAGAGGCCGGCGAGGACCCGACGACGATGACCTACCGGGTCGAGGAGACCGGCGAGATGACGCCGGTCGACATCGACGAGGTGGTCGAGCAGAGTGGCGCCGCGCTGGTGATCCGCGGCGGCGGCGGCCGCGCCGGCGAGAGCTTCAGCGTCTCCGAGGACCGGGTCAGCATCGGCCGCAGCCCCGATGCCGGCGTCTTCCTCGACGACGTCACCGTCTCCCGCAACCACGCGCTGCTGGTCCGCCGCCGCGACGGCCTCTACATCGACGACCTCGGCTCGCTCAACGGCACCTACGTCAACCGGCGGCGGATCGAGTCCCACCGCCTCGCCGACGGCGACGAGATCCAGGTCGGCAAGTACAAGCTGTCCTACCTGGAGCGTTAGCCGTGCCGGTCTCCGAACAGCCGGGGCGCACCGCGGAATCGGCGAGCCGGCCGCGCAAGGCGCTGACGATCGGCGCCGTCTGCAAAATTCTGCAGAGCGAATTCGACGACGTCTCGATCTCGAAGATCCGCTACCTGGAGGACCAGAAGCTGCTCAACCCGCGGCGCACCTCGGGCGGCTACCGCCTCTACAGCCAGTCCGACGTCGAACGGCTGCGGACGATCCTGCGCCTGCAGCGCGACGAGTTCCTGCCGCTGCGGGTGATCCGCCAGGAGCTTGCCTCGGGCGGCGACCTGGTGCTGGGCGACGGCGACCGCAAGCCGGCCTCGGGCGGCAGCGGCGCCGTGCGGCGGGCGATCCTGGTCGACACCTCGCGCGCCTACCTCACCCTCGACGAGGTCGTCGAGGAGACCGGCGCCCGCGAGGAGCTGGTCGGCGAGCTGGAGAACTACGGGATCGTGCAGCCGGAGAAACGCGAGGGCAAGACCGTCTACGACGAGACCGACCGCGAGATCGTCCGCGCCGCCAACGAACTCTCCCGGGTCGGGGTCGGGGCCCGCAACCTGCGCGTCTTCCGCTCCTCGGCCGACCGCGAGGCGAACCTGCTGGAAGCGCTGCTGGGGCCGTCGCTGCGCTCGCGCAACCCCGAGCGCCGCAAGGAGGCCCTCGAAAGCCTCGAAAGCCTGGCCGCGACCGTCAGCCACCTCAAGCACCTGCTGCTGGTGCGCGACCTGCGCCGCCTGACCGGCGAATAGCCGCCGCGTGGCCCGCGTGACCCGCACGCGCACTCTCCAGGCTCCCGTGGGCGCGGTCTGGAAGCTCGTCTCCGACCCGTACAGCCTGCCGCGCTGGTGGCCGCGGACCGCGCGGGTGGAGAACGTCGACGCCAAGCCGGGCGGCAAGCGGACCCAGTGGACCAAGGTTCTGCAAACGGGCGAGGGGCGCGGCGTGCGGGCCGACTTCCGTTGTGTCAGCTCGGCCGAGGGCGAGCGCTACGTCTGGGAGCAGGAGCTGGAGGGGACGCCGTTCGAGCGGCACCTGAAAGCGCTGCGGGTCGAGGTTGGAATGCGCGAGCGGGAGGGCGGCACCGAGGTCAGCCTGACCGAGGAGCAGTCGCTGAAAGGGATGTCGAAGCTGGGCTCGCCGCTGATGCGGCGGGCGCGGAAGGAGATCCTCGACGAAGCGCTGGACGGGATCGAGGCGGCGCTGGGATGAGGTCGTGTCGCTTTATGCGCCCATGTGGACCTAAAAGGCGACACGCATGACCCCGGCGCGCGACGCGAAGTGGTGGGGGTGGGGCGACCCGTCGATTGAGCCCTCGCTCGACTCCGAGGCGCTCGGCGTGCTGCGCGAGCGGATCGGCGAGCTGGAGCCCTGGCCGCTGGCCCGGGCGCTGGAGGACTTTGAGTTGCCGGCGGCCGAGGCTCTGCCCCAGGCGGTTGTAGACGCGGTGGGGGAGGCCAGCGTCTTCACCGGCGAGGAGGACCGGCTGCGCCACGCGACCGGTTGCGGCTACGCCGACCTGGCGCGGCTGCGCAACGGGTCGCTGCCGGCCGCCCCCGACGCGGTGCTGGTCCCGGCCGACGCCGAGGCGCTGCGGCGGGCGATCGACGCCTGCGCCGCCGCGGGGGTCGCGATCGTGCCCTTCGGCGGCGGCACCAGCGTCGTCGGCGGGGTCGAGCCGGTGCGTGGCGACCACGGCCGCCTCGTCAGCCTCGACCTCGGCGCCCTGCGCGAGGTCTCGATCGACCGCCGCTCGCTGACCGCCACCCTCGGCGCCGGCCTGCGCGGGCCCGAGGCCGAGACGGCGCTGAACCGGCAGGGGCTCACCCTCGGCCACTTCCCGCAGTCCTTCGAGTACGCGACCGTCGGCGGCTTCGCCGCGACCCGCTCGGCCGGCCAGGCCTCTAGCGGCTACGGCCGCTTCGACGCCCTGGTCAGCTCGGTGCGGCTGCTGGCCCCGGCCGGCGAGATTTCGACCCTGGCGACCCCGCACACCGCCGCCGGCCCCGCCCTGCGTGAGCTGGTGATTGGCTCCGAGGGCGTCCTCGGCGTGATCCCCGACGTGACCGTGCGGGTGCGGCCGGCGCCGGCCGTGCGGCGCTACGAGGCCTGGATCGCGGAGAGCTTCGACGCCGGGGCGGAGATCGTCCGCGCCCTCGCGCAGGGACCCGGGCTGCCCGAGGTCATCCGCGTCTCCGACGAGGAGGAGACCGAGGGCACGCTGGCGCTGAACGGCCCGCGCGGGCTCAGCGGGCGGCTCTTCGACGGCTACCTGGGAGTGCGCAAACGGCGCGGCGGCGCCCTGATGATCGTCGGCTACGAGGGCGACGAGGAGTCGGTGGCGCGGCGCCGGGCTCTGACCGTGCGGGCGCTGCGCCGGGGCGGCGCCGCCTACCTCGGCCAGGCGGCCGGCCAGGCCTGGGAGCACGGCCGCTACCAGGGCCCCTACCTGCGCGACACCCTTATGGGGATGGGGGCGATGGTCGAGACGCTTGAGACCTCCCACACCTGGAGCCGCTTCGGCGAGCTGCACGAGGCGGTCGGGGCGGCGATCCGAAACTCGCTCGCGGCGCAGGGTACGCCGGGGCTCGTCTTCTGCCACCTCTCGCACGCCTACGCCGATGGCGCTTCGCTCTACTTCACCTTCATCTCCCGCGCCCGACGCGGCGCCGAGCTGGAGCAGTGGGGCGAGGTCAAGCGCGCCGCCTGCGAGGCGATCGTCGCCCACGGCGGCACGATCACCCACCACCACGCGGTCGGCCACGACCACGCCCCCTACATGGAGGCCGAGGTGGGGGCGACGGGGCTGGACGTGCTGCAGGCGGTCAAGGAAGAGCTCGACCCGGGGGACATCATGAACCCCGGCAAGCTGATTCCCGACGGCTAGCTATTCGCCTTCTTCGCGGTTCGCGGCGCCGATGATCGGGCCGGTGACCTCGCCGTTCAGGACTTCGTCTCCGGTGTAGGCGGGCGCGTCTTTTTCTTTCGTCGCTTTAGCCAGTGAGGCTTTCAGCCGCGCTTCGTCGGTGCGGGTGATCGAGATCTCGCCGAAGGTTTCGTTGGCGAGGTAGGCGAGCACTTCGACCGGGACCGTGACCTGGGCGCCGATGCGGCCGTCCTCGCCGACTTCGGTCGAGGCCAGGGGCAGCATTTTCTCCGGCGAGGCGGCGAGCCAGATCGTGTAGCCCTCGCCTTCTTCGGCCGGCTCAAGGCCTTCGGCCGCGACCTGCAGCGCCAGGCTCTTTTTCACCCGGCCGAAGATCGCCACCCCGACCGCGTCGCTGCCGTCGACGGCCTCCAGCGAGGCCTTGGTCACTTCTTTTTTCCCGCCTTCGGCAGCTTTCTCCAGCGCCGCGACGGTTTCCCCGCTGGGCGCGCTGGACGAGGTCGTGCTCGTCGTGTCGTCGCCACTGTCGGTGCCGTCGCCGCCGACAAAGATGAAGACCACAAAGAGGACGACAGCCGCAGCTCCCGCAAGCAGGGCCCAGAGCCCCCGTCCCTCCAGCAGCTTCAAACGATGCGCGTCCTCCTTGAGCGTGTGATGCTCGTGCTTGGGAATCGGCTTCGGCTCAACCGGGGCAGCCGGCTTCGACTCAGGTGCCGCGGGTGCAGGCGCCGCCGGCTTGGGCGGAGATGACTCCCCCGGAGGAGCCTCCC
>JBIOTO010000110.1:0-12819 GCA_044865945.1 Solirubrobacterales bacterium | reverse complement strand
CCCTCCCTCAACCGACCTCAGTCCCTTTGCCTAAGAAACCCGTGCGGTGATCAGCCAGGTGGAGGCTGGGGCGAAGACTCCATTGGGGGTCTCCAGGTCGGCGAGGGTCTCGCGTAGCTGGGCGGCGATCTTGGGGCGGATCTCGTCTACCCGGTCGCCCCAGAGGCGCAGGACCTCGCCGGCGGGGCCGAGGGCCATGTTGAACTCGACCGCCTGGTCGAGGTTGTCGCCGATCTTCAGCGGCAGGTCGCTGCGGCGCAGCGATATGTCCTCGAAACCGGCGATCGTCAGCTGCTCGGTCAGCGTGTCGGCGTTGGCCATCGAGAAGGGGCCGGGCCCGCAGGTCGGTTCGTCTGACTCCTCCGGGTGCTCGAGGTACTCCTCGACCACCTGCTCGGCGCGGTGGACCCACTCGTTGTCGAGCTTGCGGCGCCAGACCACTGCGCAGAGGCGGCCGCCGGGATTGAGCGCATTGGCGACGTTGCGCAGCGCCGCCACGGGGTTGGCGAAGAACATCAGCCCCATCCGCGCGTAGGCGTAATCGAACTCACGCGGCAGCTCCAGCGTCTGCACGTCGGCGACCATGAAGTCGACGTTGGCGATGTCCTCGGCCTCCTTGCGCGCGGCCTCGATGAACGGCTCAGAGACGTCAATTCCCAGCGCCGAGCCCTCCTCCCCGACCAGGCTCGCCAGTCGCAGCGTGGTTTCCCCGAATCCGCAGCCGAGGTCGAGCACGCGCTCGCGCGGCCGCGGCGGGCTCAGTCGCATTGCCGCCTCGCCGTGGGCGCCGAGCCCGGCGGCGGTCAGATCGCGGTACTTGACGAAGAGGTCGAAGAGCGGGCCGCTCCAGGCCTCGGTTGCCTCAGCGTTGTCAGGGGCGACGTACGCCATGCGGCCATCGTACGCCGACGGGCCGGCTCAGCCAAGCGGCGGCGCGAAACCGCCCGCTCGCAGCGCCTCGGCGCGGTCGTCGAACGGCCGCCAGCTGCGGATCTTGTGGTCGCGCAGCTCGAAGAACCAGGCCATCGCGTCGACCCCCGCGAGGCTGTCGTCCTCTTCCCAGTGCCAGTGGCGGTTGATCAGCGCCACGGCGCGGCCGCCGCCACCCTCGGTCCCGTCCTCGTAGAGCTGCTCCAGCTCGATCGTCTGCTGCACCCCGCCCGGCGGCCGCGTCGCCCAGATCCGCGCCGCCTCGCGCCCCTTGCGCAGGCCGCGCATCGCGTGCAGCTCGACCTCCGGGTCGAGGACGGCGACGAAGGCGTCCAGGTCCCGCTCGTTGAAGGCGCGGACGAACTCCCTAACCGGATCGCTCATGCGCCGCTAGGCGCCGTGGCACTTCTTGTACTTTTTGCCGCTGCCGCACCAGCAGGGGTCGTTGCGCCCGATGTTCTCTTTCTCGTCCTTGACGACCGTCTCGACCACCTCGCCGTTGCCGGGCGCCGCCGTTGCCGCGCCGCCGGTGCTGGCGGTGGCCGTCGCTCCCGCCGCCGCGACCACTTCCTGCAGCGCCGAGGGCTGGTTCTCCGCCGTACCGCCGGAGTAGGCGAGGGCGGCGGGCTCGCCGCCGTTGCCGGCCGCCGCCGCGGCCTGGTCGGGCTGGACTTCGATCTCGGCGCGGTAGACCAGTTTCGAGAACTCGTCCCAGATCGAGTGCATCAGCTCCTCGAACATCGAGTAGCCCTCGTTTTTGTAGGCGACGAGCGGGTCGATCTGGGCGAAGCCGCGGAGGTGGATGCCTTCGCGCAGGTAGTCCATGTCGAAGAGGTGTTCGCGCCAGCGGTTGTCGATCACCTGCAGCAGGATCGAGCGCTCCAGGTAGCGCATCAGCTCCTCGCCGAGCTGCTCCTCGCGCTCGTCGTAGGCGTTCATCGCGTCGTCGTCGAGGGCGTCTTTGAGCTGCTCCTTGTCAACCGTCTCCGGCGCCAGGGTCGCGACCTCGATGCTGACCGGCCAGATCTGCCGCAGCTGCGTCTCCAGCTCATCCATGTCCCATTCCTCGAGCAGGTCGCCGGAGGTGTACTCGTCGACGAGGCGCTCGATCACGCCCTCGATTTCGTCCCGGGCGGTCTCGGAGATGTCGCGGCCTTCGAGGATCTCGCGGCGGTATTTGTAGACCACGCGCCGCTGCTCGTTCATCACGTCGTCGTACTCGAGGACGCGTTTGCGGATCAGGAAGTTCTGCTCCTCGACCTTCTTCTGGGCGTTCTCGACGGTTTTCGTCAGCATCTTCGCTTCCAGCGGCACTTCGCCGCCGTCGTCGTCCGTGGGGCCGAGTTTGTCGAGGATGTTGTAAATCCGGTCGCCGGCGAAGAGGCGGATCACGTCGTCTTCGGCGGAGAGGAAGAAGCGCGACTCGCCCGGATCGCCCTGGCGCCCGGCGCGGCCGCGCAGCTGGTTGTCGATCCGGCGGGACTCGTGGCGCTCGGTGCCGCAGATGAAGAGGCCGCCGAGCTCACGCACTTCTTCGCCTTCGGTCTTGCACTGCGGCTCCAGCTCGGCCGTCTTCTCGGCCAGCGCCTCCTCGTAGCCCTCGCTGTCGTGGTTGATCCCCTGCTTTTTCAGCTCGGCGATCGCCAGGTGCTCGGGGTCGCCGCCGAGCTTGATGTCGACGCCGCGGCCGGCCATGTTGGTGGCGATCATCACCGCGCCCTTGCGCCCGGCCTGAGCGATCAGCTCGCCCTCTCGTTCGGCGTGCTCGGGCTTGGCGTTGAGGACCGCGTGCTGGATCCCCTGCCGTTTGAGCGCGTCGGAGATCATCTCCGAGACCTCCACCGAGACGGTTCCAACCAGCACCGGCTGACCCGCCTCGTGGCGGCTGACGATTTCCTCGATCACGGCCCCCCACTTGCCGTCCTTGGTCTTGAAGATCTGGTCGTTCTGGTCGGCCCGGACCATCGGCATGTTGGTCGGGATCTCGACCACCGGCATTTTGTAGATCTTCATGAACTCGGTCGCCTCGGTAAGGGCGGTACCGGTCATCCCGGAGAGCTTGTCGTAGAGCCGGAAGTAGTTCTGCAAGGTGATCGTCGCCAGGGTCTGGTTCTCCTCGCGGATCGCCACGCCCTCCTTCGCCTCGACCGCCTGGTGCAGACCCTCCGACCAGCGCCGGCCCTCGAGGATGCGGCCGGTGAACTCGTCGATGATCATCACCTCGCCGTCGATCACCGCGTAGTCGTCGTCCTTTTTGTAGAGCGACTCGGCCTTCAGCGACTGGACGAGGTGGTTGACGAGGCTGCCGTGCTCGCCGAGGTAGAGGTTGTCGACGCCGATGAACTCCTCGGCTTTCTTCACTCCCCGCTCGGTCGGGGCGACGGTCTTGTGCTTCTCGTCGTACTCGTAGTCGTAGTCGGCGTCGTGGGTCTCGCGGGACTCGCCCAGCGATTTCAGTTTCTGTTTGGCCGGCACGCCGACCATCTGTTTGGCCAGGCGGGCGAAGGTGTAATAGGTCTGGGCCGCCTGTTCGGGCTGGCCGGAGATGATCAACGGCGTCCGCGCCTCGTCGATGAGGATGTTGTCGACCTCGTCCACGATCGCGAAGTTGTGGTCGCGCTGGACGCAGTGCTCGAGCGAGTCGGACATGTTGTCCCGCAGGTAGTCGAAGCCGAACTCGGAGTTGGTCCCGTAGGTGACGTCGAGGCCGTATTTGACCTGGCGGGTGGCGTGGTCGTCGGGGTCCTGGAGGGCGTCGACGGAAACGCCGAGCGCGTGGTAGATCGGCGTCATCCAGTCCGCGTCGCGGCGGGCGAGGTAGTCGTTAACGGTGACGACGTGGACGCTCTTGCCGGCCAGGGTGTTGAGGAAGACGGGCAGGGTCGCGGTCAGGGTCTTGCCCTCGCCGGTTTTCATCTCGGCGATGCCCCCGTCGTGGAGGACCATGCCGCCGATCAGCTGCACGTCGTAGTGGCGCTGACCGGTGCTCCGGCGCGACGCCTCACGGCAGAGAGCGAAGGCCTCGTTGAGCAGATCGTCGAGCGAGGTGCCGTTTCGAGCCCGCTCCCGCAGGGCGTCGGCCTCGGTGCGAATTTCCTCGTCGGTGAGCGCTTCCATCTCCGGCTCGAAGCGGTTTATCGCGGCGACGCGCTTCTGGTAGGCCTTGAACTTCCGCCCCTCTCCCGCGCGCAGCGCCTTCGTTACAAGGTCCATCGCTGGCATTGCTCAAGAGTAGCGATGCCGACTTAATTTCCCCTTGCTCGCTTCCGCTCCGTTGTCTAGTCTCGTGGCAGAACCCACAAGGAGGCGCTCACCATGCGGATTGAGATTCGGGGCCGAAACGTCGAGATGACGGACGAGCTGCGTGAGACGGTGCGGAAGCGATTCCAGCGGCTGGGACGACAGGTCTCGCCGCTCGCGACCTTGGAGGTGGTGCTCTCGGAGGAGCGCAACCCGCGGGTCGCCGACAGCCAGGTGGCGGAGGCGACGTTTTACTTGAAGGGAGTGACGCTGCATGCCCGCGAGTGCAGCCCAGAGATGACCCACACGGTTCGCGAGCTTGCCGAGGACATGAGCCGGCAGGTGAAGAAGCATCGGGAGCTGCGTCGCAAGCGCCGCCGCACGCGGAAGCTTGTCGACCAGATGCGGGGACGTCCGGCCGAGGCACGGCCGTAGGGCCGCGGAGAGCCAACTAGAGGCGCCGGGCAAAGGTCACCGCAACCACTCGGGACGCCCCCACGGCCCTCAGCGCTCGCGCGCAGGCCGTGAGGGTGGACCCGGTGGTCAAGACGTCGTCAACCAGTAGGACGCTGCGCGGCGCCGCCGCGCGGGCCGTGATCCGCGGCGGATGCCCGACCCGCTCCGCCCGCCGCTTCCCCACCTGCCGCCCCGCGCCGCGTCGTTCGAGGCACTGTTCCAGCGGCGATTCCAGCCGCGCCGCCAGCGCCATCGCCAGCTCCCCGGCCGGATCGAACCCCCGCCGCCGCAGACGAGCCCGAGCCGGCGGCACGGGCACCACCGTCCCGCTCAGCATGTGAGCCGGAGCCAGCCATTCGATCCGCTCGGCCATCAGGTCGGCGACCGGCAGCAGCCGCCGGAACTTCAAAGCGCCCACAAGGTTCCGAGCCACCCCCTCATAAGAAGCCGAAGACCAGACCTTGTCCAACCCAGCCGGCCCGTTCCCCAGCAGCGGATCCGAATCAGCCAACCGCCGTCCACAACGAGTGCAAACCACCGCCTCAGGCCGGCAAGACCGCCCACAAGACGCACAAAGCGGCGGCACCAAAGCAACCCCAATGGTCGGCAGCAATTCCATAGGCCGACCCTGCCGAGCAACCACGCAAGCGTGGCGCGCAAAAAGCAAATTCTCTGAGACAGCTGTGCTTCAAAACAGCAATGCGCCAACCGTCTCGGGTTGGGAGGGACGGGTGCCCCTCTCCCAGAGACCGTCGCGCAGCTGAGCGGATTGCTGGGCGCCATCGTGATCTCATGAGCCTCTGTGAGAGGGGCACCCATCCCTCCTCTCGACAGCTATCGAACTACCAGCTATCTCTACGAGTCCGCGTCAGTGTCCGCATAGCGAACTCTCTCGCGGACTCACTGCTCAGCGTCCCGTCGGAAGCTGTCGAGAAAGGGTGCCGGTGGGGGTGTCCCGGGCACTCAGCATGGAGCCGCGCCGGTAGCGCGCGAGGCGCCAGCAGATCTGCGATTGACGCGGCGGAGGTGCGCCCGGGGCACCCCCACCGGCACCCTCCCCCAGCAAGCTCAGGGACGCGCGGCGGCGATGGCGTTGATCAGCACCGACCGCGCCGGCACCTCGGCTCCAGGCAGGGCGATTACTTCTTTTAGGCGTGAGCCGTCGCCGACCTTGACGTTGTCGCCGATGATCGAGGGGCCGTCGATGCGGACGTCGTCGCCGATCTCGCAGCCCGGGCCGAGGAGAACCGGACCGACTAGGTCGGGCTCGCCCTCCATGCGGTCGCCGCTGCGGTAGCCGTCGACCAGCTCGCCCTCGCGCTCGACCTGGACCGCCCCGGTCAGCGCGTCGACGTTGCCGCCGCGCAGCTCCTCGAGGTTGCCGATGTCGTTCCAGTAGGCGTCGATCTCGTGCGAGTAGAAGGGGACGTCGCCGTCGAGCAGGCTCGGGAAGACGTCCATCGCCCAGTCGGCGAAGCCGGGCGGGTCGCCCTCTCCCGCCGCTTTGCTGGTGTCGGGCTCGGGGAAGAAGTCGAAGATCTCCTTGCGGAACATGTAGATGCCGCAGTTGGCGAGGTCGGAGAGGGCTTCGGCGGGGTCCGGCTTCTCCTGGAAGCCCTGCACGCGCCCGTCGGAGCCGACGATCGCGACGCCGAACTGGCTGGTGTCCTCGACCCGCTTCATCGCCAGGGTCGCGATCCCGTCGTGGGACTCGTGGAACTCGCGCATCGCGCCGAGGTCGATGTCGGTCAGCGCGTCGCCGGAGATGACGAGAAAGGAGTCGCCGAGGAACTCGGCCGCGTTGCGGACGCCGCCCGAGGTGCCGAGCAGCCGCTCCTCGTAGCTGTAGGTGAGAGAGACGCCGCACGTCGAACCGTCGCCGAAGTAGTCCTCGATCAGCTCCGGGAACCAGTGCAGGTTGGCGATCGTCTCGCTGAAGCCGTGGCGGGCGAGCAGGCGCAGAATGTGCTCCATCACCGGCCGGTTCAGCACCGGGACCATCGGCTTCGGCATCTCATAGGTGATCGGTCGCAGCCGGGTACCCAGCCCCGCCGCCAGGACCATCGCCCTCATCCAGCCATGCCTTCCTTCAGTTTGTCGATCGCCACGATGCTCTCCGGGTCAACTCCCCGCTGGCGGGCGATTTCAAGCGAGACGAGGTCGCCGAGCAGCGTCGCCCAGAGCAGTCGTTCGACCCGGGTCTCCCCCACGGTCTCCAGCCGCACGACCGGGGCGGAGCAGGCGGCGACCGCCTCGGCGGTCAGCTCGAAGCGACGGCGCTCGCGCGGGTGCTGGTCGCAGTCCTCGAGGAAGACGGCGGCCATCGAGTCGGCGCCGGCCTCGGCGGACCAGCCGCAGATCTCGTTGTGGTCGGCCTCCGGCAGGGTCGAGCTGAAGGCCGGCTGCTTCGCGTTCTCGTTGATCTGGCACTTCCAGCGGTAGGCGACGGGAGCGGTCAGGTCGCTGCCGTAGACCACCGTCGGCGCGGCGCCGATCTCGGCGGCGATCTCCGTCGCCTTCGCCTTGATCGTCAGCGCCTCGCGCTCAAGGAAGGCGGCGCCGGCGTCGATCTCGGTGCGGATCCGCGGCGCCACCCCGGTCAGCGCCGCCACCTCGGCGGCGGCGACGAACATGTAGGCGACGGCGACCCGCGGCTGGTAGATCCCCGGCGGCGCGACCACCGGGATGCCGGCCTCGCGCGCCAGGTCGACCAGCTGGCCGCCGGTGCTGACGACGAAGCGCCGGGCGCCGAGCGCCTCGGCCGCCTCGAAGCAGGCGAGGGTCTCCTCGGTGTTGCCCGAGTAGCTGGAGCAGAGGACCGCCCACTCGGGCGTCGCCCAGCTCGGCAGCTCGTAGCCGCGGACCGAGACCAGCGGCTTGGTTAGCTGGTCGCCGATCGCGGCGGCGGCGAGGTCGCCGCCGATCGCCGAGCCGCCCATCCCGCAGACCATCAGCCCGGCGGACTCGATCTCCTCCAGGCGCGCGCTTTCGATCCGCCAGAGGGCGTCGCGCAGCTGGTCGGGCAGGCCGAGGGTGTCGTCGATCATCGCGCTCATCAGGCGGGAACTCTTTCATCTCGGCCGACCACGGCGTTAACGAGCTGGGCACCCGGTTCGACCGTTGCGCCGGGGGCGAGGATCGAGTCCCGCACCAGCGCGTCGCGGCCGACGACGCAGCCGTCGAGCAGGACCGAGTCGCCGACCGTGGCGCCGCGCTCGATCCGGCAGCCGCCGGCGACGACGGCGCGCGGGCCGACGTCGGCCTCCGCGTCGATCTCGGCGCCCTCGCCGACCAGCAGCCCCGGCGCGGTCGGGCGCACCCGCGTCTCCACCGTGCCCTCGAGGATGTCCCAGCTGGCCTGCAGGTAGCGCTCGGGCGTGCCGATGTCCATCCAGTAGCCGTCGAGCAGCAGGCCGTGGAGCCCGTCGCCGATCAGCCGCGGGAAGACCTCGCGCTCGATCGAGACCGCCTGGCCGGGCGGAATCAGGTCGAGGACCCGGCGCTCCAGCACGTAGGCGCCGGCGTTGATCTCACCCGGCACCGCCTCCCCGGTCTTCTCGAGGAACTCCAGCACTCGCCCGTCCTCGTCACGGGTGACCAGGCCGTAGGCGGAGGAGTCGTCGACCGGGTGGAGGCCGATGGTGCCGCTGGCGCCGCGCTCGGCGTGGGCGCGCAGCAGGGCCGAGAGGTCGAGGTCGGCGAGGACGTCGCCGTTAAGAGCGAAGAAGCGGTCTTCGAGCCGGTCGCCGAGCGAGTCGGCGGCGAAGCGGATCGCGCCGGCGGTGCCGAGCGGCTCCGGCTCGGCGACGTAGGTGATCCTCACCCCCGCCCGCTGTTCCTCGTCGCGCAGCGCCTCGCGCAGCACGTCGGGCAGGAAGCCGCAGGCGAGCACCACCTCGGTCACCCCGTGGGCGGCGAGCCACTCGATCGCGTAGGCGAGGAAGGGGCGGTCGACCAGCGTCACCGCCGGCTTCGGCACGTCGCTGGTGAGGGGCCGCAGGCGAGTTCCCTCGCCGCCGACCAAGACGATCGCTTGCACTACGAGGCGGGGGTCGGGGTGCTTTGGACGGTGCGGCCGATGCCCTCGTACTCGAAGCCGGCCTTCGTCAGGGCGTCCGGGTCGAGGAAGTTGCGGCCGTCGACGATCAGCGCCCTCGTCATCCGCCCCGCCGCCGCGCCCCAGTCGAGCTCGGCGAACTCGCGCCACTCGGTGACCAGGACTGCGGCGTCGGCGCCCTCCAGCGCCTCCATCGCCGAGGTCGCCATCTCGACCGAACCGAGCAGCCCGGCGGCGCGCTCGGCGGCGACCGGGTCGAAGCCGACGACCTCCGCCCCCTCGCCCTGCAGCCGCGCCGCGAGGACCAGGCTCGAGGCCTCGCGCATGTCGTCGGTGTCGGGCTTGAAGGCGAGGCCGAGCAGCGCCACCCGCTTGCCGATCAGCGAGCCGAGGTGCTTCTCCAGCTTGCCGACGACGCGGCGCTTCTGCAGCTCGTTGACCTCGATCACCGCGGTCAGCAGCTGGAAGTGGTAGCCGGTGTTGCCGGCCAGCATCTTCAAGGCGCTGACGTCCTTGGGGAAGCAGCTGCCGCCGTAGCCGATCCCGGCGCGCAGGAAGGAGCTGCCGATCCGCTCGTCGAGCCCCATCCCCCGGGCGACCTGACCGACGTCGGCGCCGACCTCCTCGCAGACGTTGGCGATCTCGTTGATGAAGGAGATCTTGGTCGCCAGGAAGGCGTTGGAGGCGAGCTTGATCATCTCGGCGCTGGCGACATCGGTGCGGAGGATCTCGCCGCCGAGCGGGCGGTAGAGCGCTTCGACCGCGTCAGCCGCCTCGTCGTCGCCGGCGTCGGCGCCGACCACCACCCGGTCGGGGTTCATGAAGTCCGCGACCGCGGTCCCCTCCTTGAGGAACTCGGGGCAGGAGACGTAGGAGAGGTTCGGCATGTCGCGACGGATCGACTGGCCGGTGCCGGCCGGCACGGTGCTCTTCATGATCAGCACGTGCTCGCCGTCCTCGGGCAGGTCCTGGACGACCGCCCGCACCCGCGAGAGGTCGGCGTCGCCGGAGTAGGTCGGCGGCGTGTCGACGCAGACGAAGAGCAGGCGCGCCCCGTTCAGCAGCTCGTCCATCTCGGTGGTGAAGGTCAGCCGCTCGGCGTTGCGGCGCAGCAGGTCCTCGAGGCCGGGCTCGTGGATCGCCACCTCGCCGCGGGAGAGGGCGTCGACCTTCTCCGCGACGATGTCGCGGGCGATCACCGGGTGGCCGAGCTCGGCGAAGCAGGCGGCGGTTACGAGGCCGACCCAGCCCGCCCCGATGACGCCTATCGGCTCCCTCTGCTCACTCATCACCTGCTCCTTCCGGCTTTCTTCGGCTTCTTCTTCGGGACGACCACCTTGGCCGACCGCGCCATCCCGATCATCTGCTCGTTGGTCAGGGTCCGCAGCAGGTCATTCGAGATCCAGTAGGCGTTCTCCCCCCGGTGCCAGGCGACCATCTTCACATTTTCGCCGTCGACGTAGATGTCGTAATCGCGGCCGTTGATCTCCTTGGTCAGGCTCGGGTCGCTGAGGATCGGCGGGTCGGACCAGCCGCGGATCCCCTGCACGCCGAAGTAGTGGGTGCCATCGGACATTTCCGCCACCAACACCATCCGGTAGGCAAGGTGGCGGTCGCCGTCCTCGTCCTTGAGGTTGTAGACGTAGGGGTCGACGACCTTCTCGTAGGGGTCGCTTTCGACGAAGCGGGTGCCTTCGGGCAGGCGCGTCGGGTAGTAGATCGGGAAGAAGCCGCGCGAGCGCCGGGCGGCGATCTGCGCCTCCGCCTTGCCGGCTTCGCCGGCCGGCACCAGCCCGTCGCTGCCCGGCTTGGAGACTTCGACCTGCGGCTTCTTCTGCTTGTGCTGCTTCTTCGGCTTGCTGTGCTTCTTGCGCTTCTTGCCGGCTTCGGCTTCTTCGCGGCTCTGCTTCTGGGCCGCTTTCGCCTCCTGCACGGTCTCGCCGCCGAGGAATTCCTGCACCGCCGCGTCCAGCGCGCTTTCGGTCGTGTAGACGAAGCTGGGTCCGAGTTCGGCCGGGAAGTGGACCTCGTTGATCGTCGAGTTGCGCGAGGCCGCCAGCAGTTTCAGCACTTCCAGCAGGGTCGCGCCGTCGCTGATGTCAGAGGTGGTGTAGTCGGTGAAGGCCTCGACCAGTTCGCCCTGGTCGAAGACGATGTCCTGGACCGAGATCCGCGAGCGGGCCTGGCTGAGGAAGTCCTGCTGGCGGGCCGAACGGACGATGTCGGTGTCGGTGTGGCGGTAGCGGACGTAGTCGAGCGCCTGCTTGCCGCACATCAGCTGGTAGCCCGGCTGGACGTTGATTTCGGCGTACTGTTCGGAGGGCGCCACGCCTTCGTTCGAGTGGTAGTAGCGACGGTCGACGTCGGTGTAGACGCAGCCGATCGCGTAGACGCCCTGGGCGAAGCCGAGGAAGTCGACGTTGACGACGTGGTTGATCGGCAGCCCGGTCAGCGCCTTCACCGTTCGCAGGGTCAGCTTGGTGCCGCCGTAGGAATACGCTTCGTTGAACTTGCCGGTCCCGTAGCCGGGGATTTCGACCTTCAGGTCGCGCGGGATCGACATCATCGAGATCAGGCCCTTGTCGGGGTCGAGGCGGACCAGCATCGTCGTGTCCGAGCGGCCCGGGTCTTCGGCTTCGTTGGCGCGCTTGTCGGAGCCGATGACGAGGAAGGTCTGGGCGCCGCCGCTGCCGGCGTCGGCGAGGAAGCGATTCAGTTTCTTCTGCAATTTGTCGTTTTTCGGCTGGATCGCGTTGGCGATGCTGTCGAGGTAGAGCAGCGTCGCGGTCGCGGTCGTCGCGGCGGAGACGGCGATGATCAGGACGGCGGCGAGGGTGAACCGCCACCAGAAGCGCTTCGGCTTCGGGGCCTCTCCCCCGTCGCCCTCGGGCGGCGGTTTCTTCGGCGCCCAGCCCGGGCCCAGCGGCTCACTCATGCAACTGGTCCGGGATCGAGCGCAGGAACGACTCCAGCGCCTGCCTGTAGGTCTCCAGCGAGGAGACCGAGACCCACTCGGCCGGGCCGTGATGGCCGGCACCGACCGGGCCGAACTCGACCGCCGGCACCCCCACCCGCAGGAAGGAGACAGCGTCGGAGGCGCCGTCGCGGCCGACGCTCATCGGCTCGCCGTCGTGGTGCTCGGTCGTCGAGGCCCGCAGCGCCCGCACGAAGGCCGAGTTGCGGTCGACGGTGGCAGGCGGCCGGGTCAGCAGCGGCTGCACCTCGCAGCCCCGCAGCTCGCCCACCTGGGCGAGGATCTCCCCCGGGTCCTGGTCTGGCAGGTAGCGGATGTCGACGTCGATCACGCATCGGTCGGGCACCTTGTTGAGAGCGTCGCCACCGACGATCCTCCCCAGGTTGATCGAGGGCCGGTCGAACAGCTCCGAGCTGTGCCGGGCAAAAGGTAGCGACTCGATACTGCGGAAAACGTCGATCGCGTTGAGGACGGCGTTGTCGCCGAGCCAGGGCGTGGCCCCGTGGGCGGCGGTGCCGCCGACCTCCAGGCGCAGCGCCAGCACCCCCTTGGCCTCGATCCCGATGTGCAGGTCGGTCGGCTCGCCGGTGATCGCGAAGTCGCCGACGAAGCCGCTGTCGACCAGGTGGTCGGAGCCGCGCTCGGAGTCCTCCTCGGACTCCTCGTCGCCGACGATCCCCAGCCGCACCCGAACCCGGTCCTGCTCGCGCATCGCCGCGATCACCATCAGCATCGCCGCGACCGCGCCCTTCATGTCATAGGCGCCCCGGCCGATCAGCCGATCGCCAGCGGTCTCGGGCACGAACTGCCCGGCGTGCCCGGGGACCACGTCGATGTGCCCATGCAGGACCACGGTCGGCGCGTCCGCGGGCCCCACCTCGGCCATAACCACCGGCAGCCCGCGCACCTCGTCGGCCTTCGTCTCAATCCCCCGAGCTTCCAGCCAACCCTGAACGAAACCCGCCGCCTCGGAAATCGCGTCCGGCTCGCAGGTCTCGAAGCTGATGAGGCGCTTGGCAAGAACGACCAGCTCCTCGCTCATCCCGCCCTCCCAATCGCGTGGTTCTTTAGTCCTGAAATAGAGGACAAAGGAACCACAAGTTGGAATCGCTGCGGCCTGAGGAGGGGTACCGGCACCCCTCCGGAGGGATGTTCGGCGATA
>JBIOTO010000109.1:0-26155 GCA_044865945.1 Solirubrobacterales bacterium | reverse complement strand
GTGCCGCAGACGCTGCGCCTGGTCGGGCTCTCGACCAAGATCCACAGCTACCCCGACGAGCTCTCCGGCGGCGAGCAGCAGCGTGTCTCCGTCGCCCGTGCCTTCGTCAACCACCCGCCGCTGCTGCTGGCCGACGAGCCGAGCGGCAACCTCGACCCGGTCACCTCGATCGGGATCATGCAGCTGCTCTACCGGATCAACAAGGCCGGCACGACCGTCGTCGTCGTCACCCACGACCGCGAGATGGTCGACAACATGCGCCGCCGCGTGATCGAGCTCTACGAGGGCCGCATCGTCCGCGACGAGGTCTCCGGCGGCTACACCGAGGAGTCGACGACCGAATTCGGCCTGCGGATGCGGGCCGGGATGGGCGTCGGCCACGAGGGTGAGACCCAGACCAACGGCCACTCCGACCACGACCACCTGAGCTGATGGGCCGGATCGTCTTCTTCTTCCAAGAGGCCCTGCGCGCGCTGAAACGCAACGGCGCGCCGAGCCTGGCGGCGATCGTGACCACGGTCGTCACCGTCGTCCTGCTCGGGATGCTGATCCCGATCTTCCAGACCGCCCAGGGCAAGAGCGAGGAAGTCCGCGACCAGCTCAACGTCCAGTACGCGCTCTACGACGACGCGACCAAAGCCGAAATCGCCAGCCTGAAGAAGGAGCTGGAAGGGATTCCGCACGTCGCCGAAGTCACCTTCGTCAGCAAGACCGAGGCGCTGAACACGCTGAAGAGCGAACTGAAGGACAAGACGATCGTCGAAGAGCTGCACACCAACCCGCTGCCCAACAGCTTCGAAGTCAAAGCCGACGACGCCGCCAACCTCGGCGCGATCCAGACGGCTGTCTACCCGAACGGGCCGCAGGGCAAGTCGATCTCGCCGATCATCAGCAACCCCTTCGACCGCCAGCAGTCCTCGGAGAAGATCGAGCAGGTGACCAGCGCGCTGAAGATCGTCCTGACGGTGATCACCGCGCTGTTGATCCTCGCCTCGCTGATGCTGGTCGGCAACACGATCCGGCTCTCGATCTACACCCGCCGCCGCGAGGTCGAGGTGATGCGCCTGGTTGGCGCCACCCGCTGGTTCATCCGCTGGCCGTTCATGATCGAGGGCGTGGTCGTCGGGATGGCAGGAGGCCTGCTCGCAATACTGATCCTGTGGCTGGGCAAGATCACGATCGTCGACCCCCTCAGCGACTCGATCGGCGTGCTCGCGGCGCAGAACAGCTCCAACCTCGGCTTCCCGGCCCTGGTCGCGATCCTCTTCGCCGCCTCGATCTTCGTCTCGACGATCGGCTCGGGCGTGACGCTGCGCCGCTTCCTCAAGGTCTGACGGCGTGAGAGCACGCGGGGCCGTGGCCTTCGCGGTGGCGCTGGTGGCGATGCTTGCCGCCGGCCTTTGGCTGGGCGCCCACCCGCGCTCGCTGCCGGAACCGGTGCGCGACTGGGTGGTCAGCGAACCGGCCGGCCTGACGGCGGAAGCGGCGGAAGCGATCCAGGACAGCTACTACCGGCCGGTCGGCGACACCGAGCTCGGCAACGCCTCTCTGCAGGGGATGGTCCGCGAGCTGCGCAAACGCCACGGGGACCGCTTCAGCGAATACTTCTCGCCGGAAGCCCTGGCCGCCTTCAACGAGCAAATCGAAGGGCGGTTCTCGGGGGTCGGGCTCTCGGTGATCGAAGTGCCGAAGGGGCTGCGCGTGGCCCAGGTCTTCCCCCGCTCACCGGCCGAAGAGGCCGGGATCGAAGTCGGCGACACGATCGTCTCGGTCGAAGGCAAATCGATCGCCGGCAAGGGCAGCGCCGAGGCGACGAAGCTGATCAAGGGGCCGGAAGGGACGCAGGTGACGCTCGGCGTCCGCGACGCCAAGAGCGGCAAGACGCGGAAGCTGACCGTGACCCGGGCGGAGGTGACGCTGCCTAACGTCAGCAGCCGGGTCGAGCAGGTCGACGGCAGCAAGCTCGGCTACGTGCAGCTGCTCAGCTTCAGCGAAGGCGCCCACGGGCAGCTCGCGCGCGGGGTGGAGAAGGTGGAAGAGAAAGGCGCGGAGGGAATAGTCCTCGACCTGCGCCACAACCCCGGCGGCCTGCTCGACGAGGCGGTGCTGACCGCCAGCCTGTTCCTGCCCGAGGGCGAAGTCGTGGTCCGGACCAACTCGCGTGCCCAGGGGGAGAGCGTCCACAAGACGACCGACGGGCGGATCAGCAGGCTGCCGGTGGTGGTGCTGATCGACCGCGGCACCGCCTCGGCGGCGGAGATCCTCACCGCTGCGCTGGCCGACGACGCCGGTGCCGAGGTGGTCGGAACCCGCTCCTACGGCAAGGGCGTCTTCCAGGAGGAGCAGGCGCTCTCCAACGGCGGCGCGCTGAAGCTGACGGTGGGCGAATACTTCACCCCGGACGGCGTCAACCTCGCCGAGAGCCACGGGATCCACCCCGACGTGAAGGTCCAGGACGACCCGAAGACGAAGGTCGACGAGGCCGAAGAACGCGCCTTCGAAGTGCTCGCCGGCCAGGTCGGCTGATGCAGGGGAGAGGCAGAGGCCGCCGCCGAACCGCCCAACCCCGCCGCGGGCGCCAGGACCGTCGTTTCCAGGGTTCCCCGGGTCAGAGCACGGGAAAGTCTGGAAACGATGCTCGCCAGCAGCGATCGGCTCGGGAGACTGTTGAGGAGCTGCTGCGGGCGGAGCTCGGGTTCCGCGGTTTCCGGCCAACGGTCGAGGGGGAAGCGCGGGAAGCGGCGAAGTGGGCCGAGCGCGAAAGCGGCCCGCGCCGTGACCTGACCGAGCTCGCCACCTTCACCGTCGACCCGGCCACCGCCCGCGATTTCGACGACGCCGTCTCGGCCCAGCTGGAGGGCGACGGCGCCCGAGTGTGGATCCACATCGCCGACGTCGCCGCCCACGTCAAACCCGGCTCGGTGCTCGACCAGGAGGCGCGCCGGCGCGGCAACAGCACCTACGTTCCTGGCGCGGTCGAGCCGATGCTGCCGCACGCGCTGAGCAGCGAGGCCTGCAGCCTGGCGCCAGGGGTCGAGCGGCTGGCGGTGACGACCGAGGTCGAGCTGGGGCCGGGGATGGAGCCGCGGCGGGCGCGCTTCTACCGCAGCCGGATCCGCTCCGACACTCGCCTCAACTACGACCAGCTCGACGAGATCTTCGCCGGGCGGCGGCAGCCGCCGGCCGAGGTGGCCGAACCGCTGGCCGCCGCCCGCGAGGTCGCCGCCGGCCTCGGAGAGCACCGCGGGACCAGCAGCCTCGACGTCGAATCCTTCGAGCCCGAGTTCCAGTTCGACGCCGAGGGCAACGTGCTCAGTGCCCACGGCGTCCCCCAGACCGAGGCCCACCGCCTGATCGAGCGGCTGATGATCCTCAACAACGAGCAGGTCGCCGAGCTGCTCGAGCGCGAGCGGGTGCCGGCGATCTACCGCGTCCACGCCCAGCCCGACGCGGCCCGGGTCGAGCGCCTGCTGGAGCAGCTGGCGGCGCTCGGGGTGCCGACCCCGCCGCTGAAGCAGGGCCTGGCCCCGCGCGAGGCGGGACGGGTCGCGGCCGAAGCGAGCCGGCTGGTGCGGAAGGAGGCCGCGCGACGCGGGCACGGCCGGGAGGCGTATACCTCGCTCGTGCTCCGGTCCCTCAAACAGGCCACCTACAGCGAGCGGAACGTCGGCCACGCCGGGCTCGGCAGCGCCGCCTACTGCCACTTCACCTCGCCGATCCGCCGCTACCCGGACCTGGTCTGCCACCGGGCGTTGCTGGCGGCGATCGGGGAGGGGGAGGAGGCGCCTTCGCTGGCCGAGTGCCGCGACGCCGCCGCCGACAGCTCCGCCCGCGAGCGCACCTCGGCCCAGATCGAGCGCGAGGCCGACGACATCTGCGCCGCCTACCTGCTCGAACGCGAGCTGGGCGAGCGCGGCCTCGACGCGATCTTCGAGGGCGAGGTCTCCGGTGTGATCCGCTCGGCCGCCTTCGTCTCCTTCGGCGGCGAGCTGGGTGACGTCTACGAGGGGATGCTGCCGGCGCGGCGCCTGCCGGGCGAGCGCTTCGAGCTGGACCGGGCGGAGGTGGCGTTGGTCGGCCGCGGCTCAGGGGCGCGCGTCAGCCTCGGCGATCCGATATCCGTCCGGGTGGCCGGAGTCGACGCGCCGCGCGGAAGGGCGGAGCTGGCGCCGGCCGGGGAGCCCGACTGATGCCAAAAAAGCAGAAGAAGCCAGCATCAGGAAAAAGACCACCGGCCTCCGGCGACGTGGTCACGAATCGGCGCGCCCGCCACAAATTCGAGTGGGTTGAGAGGATGGAGGCGGGGATCGTCCTCACCGGCTCTGAGGTGAAGGCGCTGCGCGGCGGCAAAGCGCAGATGACCGACGCCTACGCGGTGGTCGAGAAGGGCGAGGTTTGGCTCCGCAAGCTGCATATCCCGCCCTATGAGTTCGCCGCGGTCGACGCCCACGAAGCCGATCGGCCGCGCAAACTGTTGCTGCACAAGGAGGAGATCGAGCGGCTGGTCGGGAAAACCGCGCAGAAAGGGTTGACCCTGGTCCCAACCAGGATCTATTTCAAAGGGCCGCGGGCAAAGGTGGAGCTGGCTTTGGCGCGAAACAAGGAGGGTCGCGACCGGCGCCGTGAGATCGCCGACCGCGACGTTCGCAGAGAGGTCGAGCGCGAGTTCAAGGGAAGGATGCGGTGAGGTTGAAACTCTCCAAGTACATGCAAGGATGCAGGTCGATGCGGACCCGGAAGAGCACTCCAGCCGCCGCTTTCGCCGCGATCATCGCTGCCGTGATGGTCGCGCCCGCGACGGCCAGCGCCAAGTCTTTCCCGGAAAAGGCGAGCGATTACGTGAGCGACAACACCGGAATCTTCGTCGGCGCCCTGCTCGTCGCGATCCTCATCCTGCTGCTGGTCATGCGCGTCAACAAACGGCGCGGCGAGGAGAAGAAGAAGCAGGCCGCGCAGCCCGCCGCCGGCGCTCCGGGCGCTCCGCCCGCGGGGCAGCCGACCCCACCGCCCGCTCCGCCGGGGGCCGCTGCCGCGCCGACCGCCGAGATGGCCGCCGTCCCCGCCGGGGCGGCCGCCGCCGGAGCCGCCGCTGCCGCCACCGCCCCTCCGGGCCAGTCAGCGCCACCTCCCGGCCAGTCGACTCCTCCGCCCGGGCTCTCGACCCCGCCGCCGGTGCCGGGCCAGGCACCGCCGCCCGGCGAGAGCGCCAAGGACCGCAAGCGCCGCCAGCGCGACGAACAGCGCCAGAAGCGGGCGCAGATGCGCGAGGCCCGCAAAGCTGAGCTGCAGCGCCGCAAGGAAGAGCGGGCGCAGCGCAAGGCGCAGAAGAAAGGCGGGCCAGCTCCCGCCCCGGCGACTCCCGCGCCCCCCGCGGCCGCGGCGCCGGGCGTTCCCGCCGCCGCGCCGGCGCCAGAGCCGCCCAAGCAGAAGAGCTTCTTCGGGATCAAGTACGGCGGCGGGAGCAAGCAGAAGCGCGAGGCGGCCTTGGCCGAGCAGCGCCTCGCCGCCGCCCGCGCCGCCAACGAACGCGCCGTCGCCGAGGCCCAGACGGGCGGCGAGGTGCCGCCCTCCGGCGATCTGCCCCCGTGGGAGGAGGCGACCACCGCCCAGCCGCAGGCCAGCGGGTTGACCGCGGTGCCGCCCCCGATTCCGGGAGGTACGCCGGCGCCCGGCGAATACGACCCCTCGCTCGCCGAGCAGCGGGTCCAGGACAAAGTTGCCGGTATCCGCACCGAGACGCAGCGGATCGGCGCCGAGGCCGATCGCCGCATGGACGAGGCGGCGCGTCCGCGGGAGGGTGCCGCCCCGATCCAGGACAGCCAACCCGGAGCGCCCCCGGCGTCTCCCGGCGTCGACCTGCACACCGCCGAACAGCGCTTGGAGGATGAACGCCAGGCGCGCGAGCGGGCGATGCGGGATGCCGAGGAGCGTCTGCGCCAGATCGAGGAGCGGACCAAAGCGGCCGAACAGCGCGCCGCCGAGGCGCAGCGCCTGGCCGAGCGCCGGGCCGAGGAGGAGGCCCAGGATCGCCGCCTCGAGGAGATTCGTCGCAGCGTCGCCGAGGCCGAACAACGCGCCGCCGAGGCCGAGCGCCGCGCCGCCGAGGCCGAGCAGGCAGCGGTCCGCTCGGTCCAGGGCGGCGCGCCCCAGGCGGGGCTTGCGCCGCCTCCTCCCACGCCACCGCCACCCGCGCCGGAGCAGTCATTCGCGCCGCCGACTCCGCCTCCGCCGCCGACCCCGCCCCCTGTGCCATCAGCCCCGAGCGAGTCCTTCGCGCCGCCAACGCCTCCGCCGCCACCGGTCGAGCCGCAGACCCCACCGCCAGCGCCGATGTCGCCGAGCGGGGGCGAGCCAGCCCCGCCGCCGCTACCACCGCGGCCCCCAGCGGCCGAGCCTCCGGCTCCGGTCGCCGCGCCCAGCTTCGGCGCCCCCGGCGGTGAGGCAGCACCGGCCGCGGGTGGTCAGATCAACCTCAACATGGTCACCTTCGAGCAGCTGCGGGAGCAGAACCTCTCGGTCACCCAGGCGACCCGCCTGCTGGCCCACCGCGAGCGCCTCGGCGGCTTCCAGTCGGTCGACGACCTCGACCAGGTCGCCGGCTTCCCGCAGGACCTGCTCGACGACCTGAAGACCCGCTCGACCGTCTAGCCAGCGGCCCAGTGGTGCTGATCGACGATTCCGACATGTTGGATGAGATCGCCGAGATCCTCTCCGACCCCGACGTCCTGGCGGCTCTGGAGGTAGGACTCGCCGAGATAGAGCGCGGCGAGACGATCGCCTTCGCTGAGCTTCGTGAAGAGTTGGCAGAACGTCGGCCTGTCGCAGGCTGATCTTTGGCACATCTAAGTCTTGTCGCCGAGCTCGTCGTGACCTGCTCGGGCTCGACTGGCCTTTCATCGACGCGATCGAGGATGCGCTTGGCCTTCTCGAGCGCGATCCCCTCGCTGGCTACGCGCTTCGCGGCAAGCTCCGTGGTCTGTATTCGCTGCGAGTGGGCGCCTATCGGATCCTCTATCAGCTGACCGATGGGGGTAAAACGGTGCGGGTCGCGGCGATCCGCCACCGCTCGGTCTCCTATGGGAGCGATCCCCGCTGATCGAGAACGGTTAGTCGGCGGCTTCTTCGGCCTTCTCCAGCAGCTTCAGCCAGATCTCGCTGCGGGAGGGGTACGGGGCGACGGCGTGGCGCAGCGTCGATAGCGGCACCTCGGCGACGATCGCGAAGGTCGCGGCCTGGAGGAAGTCGGCGGTCTCGAAGCCGGTGAAGGTGGCGCCGACGATCGTCCCCTTGGCCTTGTCGACGACAAGGCGGCAGGTGCCGCCGGTGTCCTTGCCCTGGAAGCTGGCGCCGGCGGTTCCGTCGGTGGGGACGTCGACCGCGCGGGCGTCGATCCCGGCTTCACGCGCCTGTCCGAGGGTCTTGCCGGCCGCCGCGACCTGCGGGTCGGTGAAGGTGACGCGGGGCGAGCCGATGCCTTCGGCTTTGGCCTCGGTCTCGCGCCCGAGCAGGTTCTCCGCCGCGACCCAGGCCTGGTACTTGCCCATGTGGGTGAAGAGGGCGCGGCCGCTGACGTCGCCGATCGCGTAGAGCCAGTCGCGGCCGCCGACCCGGAGGCGGTCGTCGGTGTCGAGGAAGCCGTGTTCGTTTGCCTCGACCCCCGCGGCGTCGAGGCCCAGTTCGGCGGTGTGGGGGACGCGGCCGACGGCGATCAGGATCTCAGCCGCCTCGATCCGCTCGCCGCCCGCCAGGGTCGCGACCACGCCGCCGCCCTCTCCCGGCGCGACCGCTTCGACTTTCGACCCGGTCCGCACGTCGACCCCGAAGTTCTCGCGCAGCGACTCGGCAACCTCTTCGCCGGCGAACGGTTCCTCGCGCGAGAGCAGGTGCTCGCCGCCCTCGACCAGGGTCACGTCGCAGCCGAGGCTGGCCCATGCCTGTGAGAGCTCGCTGCCGACCGGGCCGCCGCCGAGGACGATCATGCTCGCGGGCACGTGCTTGGCGGTCGTCGCGTCGCGGTTGTTCCAGGCGCGGACAGTGTCGAGACCGTCGATCGGTGGCATGTTGGCCTTGCTGCCGGTGGCGACGACGATCGCCCGCTCGGCCTTGAGGACGTCGTCGCCGACCCGCACCTGCCGCTCTGCCGTGAACCGCGCCTCGCCGCGGAAGAGGTCGATCTCGCGTTCTTCCAGCCAGGGCAGCTGGCCGGAGTCGTCGCGGTCGTGGATCACCTCGTCGCGGCGGTCGAGGACCGCCTGCGGCTCGATCTCCTCGTGGCCGGTGGGCACGCCGGGGATCCGCTTCGCCTCGCCGAGCACGTCGGCCGGGCGCAGCAGCGCCTTCGAGGGCATGCAGGCGTAGTAGGAGCATTCGCCGCCGATCAGGTCGCGCTCGACGATCGCCACCCGCCAGCCGCCGTCGGCCAGGCGCCCGGCGCAGACCTCGCCCGAGGGGCCGGCGCCGAGGACGATCGCGTCATAGCTGCGCTCGTTCAAGGCCCACATGATCACAGGCAAGTCAAGCCCGGGGCGTACAATGGGGAGGCATTCCCAAGCACGGGGGCGACAGGCTTCGACGTGGTCGACTCGTGCGAACGGTTGCAGGTCGAGGTTGCTGGAGGCCTCGTTAAACCCCAGCACAAACCAATACGTGCGGACCATGAGTTCGCCCTCGCCGCTTAGTTAGAAGCTAAGCGCTGTGAGAGTCGGTCCTTCCCCGCCCGCGGGAAGGGGCACCGGCTTCAACTAGCGGGCTAACCCAGGCGGACCGCCCTGACCGCCAGGGGACATCAAAGGGGCTTTATCTCCCGCAGTGCCCGCCGGCGCGGACCCCGGGAGACGAGAACAAAGCGCCGGCTAAGCCTGTAGACACCCTCGCACCGCGTCCGCGGATCCGAGTTCGAATCTCGGCGCCTCCACTATACGGTCGAAGTTCGAACTCCCCTTAAAGGGGGGTTCGGGCTTCTTCTCGCTCGCTTTTTGTAGGTCTTCCTCAAGCTCATCCGCCAGCGCTTGGCCGAGTTCGTCGGTCAGGTCTGCGCCCCCGATCCCCGTCGGGTAGATCATCAGCTTCTTGAAGAAGACCTGATTGAGCCGCCGCCTGCCGACCGAATCCATGGCTGCGTAGGTCCCGGCGGCGTCGATCAGCAATTGATGCAGAGCATCTAGTCCCCGCTCTGCCTTTTCGATGTTGGCTCCCGCGCGATCCAGCTTCGTCTCCGCTCGGCTGATCTGTTCTTCAAGCTCGGCCTGCTTGACCTCCAGAAGGTCCAGCGGGACGGCTTTCGGGTTCGCTAAGTGGCTGTCTACAAGCTGCTGGCGCTGGGCGCGAAGGCCGACAAGCTCTTTCTCGCAGCGGACGACCTCCTGCTGGCGATAGCCGACCATCTCGTTGAACTGCTGCATCAGACGCGGCTTCAATTCAGCGATTCGCTTCGCATCGAACTCGATGTCGGATTCGTAGTAGTCGGTCACGAAGCGCTCGACGCGATCAACTGGCAGATACGGCATGTCGCAGTTCTTTTCGCGATGGCGACCCATGCAGACGAAGTAGTCGTAGTAGCCGCCCACGCCCTTGCATCGCGTGAACAAGAGGGTCCGGCCACAATGGCCGCAGGCGACCACGCCCTTCAAGTAGTGATCGTGCGTGTGGGACCGGACTTTCGCCACTCGACGGGCGGTCAAGACTTGCTGGACGCGATCGAAAACGTCTTTGGCGACGAGTTTGGGGTGATTGCCGGGATAGCGCGCGCCGCGAAAGGTCACGATCCCGATGTAGTAGGGATCGCGCAGAATGTGATGGAGCGCCGCGACCCCGACCTTGTCGGACTTCTGGTTCTTGCGTTTGGAGCGGTTTCGAAGTCCCCGTTCATAGAGAAGATCGGCAAGCTGGCTCAGCGGTAGCTCGCCGGTTGCGTATGCCTGAAAACCCCAGCGAAGATGCTCCGCCCGGTCGGGGTCGAGCTTGACCGTGCGAATGTCGTTCGCGCCATCCCAATATTTGACGTTCAGGTAGCCGAGTTTGGCGCGGCTGGGGGTGCCTCCCAATTCCGCCTTCTTGACCAACCCCTCGCTGATCTTCCGCCCGTCGTCGCGGGAGCGGTATGCGTTGACGGCTCCAAGGATGCTCATCGCCAGCATCCCCTGGGGCGTTTCGTCGATCTGCTCGGTGCAGGAGACGAGCGTCACGCCAAGATTGCGAAGCTCGGCAACCGCCGTGAACTGAGTCAACTCGTCGCGGGCGAACCGGTCGAGGCGATAGACGATGAAGTAGTCAATGTCGCCTTGCTTCTCGATGTAGCGCAGGGCCTCTCGCAGCGCCGGATACATGCCCCGCGAGGCTGACTGTGCGGGGGCGATGAACTCCTTGACGAGATCGGCTTCTAGGCGCGCGGACTTGTCGCGGCAACCTTGCCGCTGTAGCTCGATGGAGTAGCCCTCCTCGGACCCATCGCGTTTCGTCTGGCCGTCGCTCGATACCCGAAGCAGGCAGATCGCTTTCATCGCATCGCCTCCGGCTCAAGCAAGCCCAGCTGGTCGAAGCGATAGCGCATTGCCGGGGCGCTGACCCGGAAGCGGCGAGCGAGGACTTGGGGGTCGCGGAACCCCTCGTCGTAGAAGCAGCGCTTGAGCCAGGCGCGCGGCATCATTAGGCAGGCAGCGAAGTAGTCCGCCCCCTGCTCGGCCGCTGCTTCTGCCGTGCCGAATCGCGAGTCCCGATAGATCGTCCTCCGCATGGGGTGGTCGATCAGGTGCTTGAGTTCATGGCCGAGCGAGAACGCCTGCCGCCCTCGGCTGTCGTTGCTGTTGATGAGGATGCGCCACTTCCCGCGCCGCCAACTGATCGCGCCCGACAGGTGACGGGCCGGGAGGTAGTGGACCTCGACACGCGGGAGCGCGGCGACCGCTTCCACCGGGAACGGTGGCTCGGTGATCCGCAGCCGCGCCAACAGGCGGTGTGCCTGGCGCTCGGCGATGGATCGCGCCTCCCAGGGTGCGAGTACCCGATGCGGGCAGAGCAAGCGGACCTCGGCAATCGGACTTTTCATCCTCGCCGCCCTCGCTTCGGATACTTGCTTTCCAGCTTGGAATACAGCCGCTCTGCTTCGGCGACGGCTTCCTTGGGGTAGCCCTGGCGACGGAAGTATTCGGCGGGGCCGACCTCATGGCGGGGGTAGTTGCCCTTTGCGAGCAGTTCTTCGTAGCTGACCTCAAGCGCCCGCGCCAACCGCTCCAAGACGTTCAGCTTCGGGAGGAACTGCCCTGACTCCCATACGGAGACATTCGACTTAGTAACGCCGACCTTCTCCGCGAGTTGAGGCGCGGTAAGGCCGAGCTTCTTCCGGCGGCGAGTGATGAAGGCGGCGAACTTGGCATTGCTTGGCATAGAGGTGATGGTTAGTGGGCAGTTCAATGACTTGAACTCAGACATATTGTCTCGCTGTTTTGAGGCGGGGGCAAGAAGCCAAGCAGTGAAAAGCGGGGCGGCCTGAACGCATGAAAGTTGTGTCCAGGCCGCCCGCATGACTACGCCTTGAGGGCTTCGATCTTGGTCTCGATTTCGGCCTTGCGGTCGGCAGCGCTGTCCTTCAGCGCGTCGTACTCCGCTTTGGCCTCGTCGGCCCTCTCCTTCGCGGCGTCTACCTCGGCGTCGATTGCGTCGCGAGCTTTCTCCAGCGTGGCGATGGCTTGATCCACCGCTCCGTCCGGGGTCGTCTCCTGAACGCGGGTGCGGGTGATCCCAAGCTCCTTTCGGGCCTGGTATTCCGCTCCGCGGATCGAGCTCGGCTTCATGTCGAACTCTTTGCCGACGACCACTTGGGCCTCTTTCTTGGTGATGCCCTGCTCTTTTACGACCGCTTCGACGCGCTCGTAGATTTCCTGGTTCTTGCTCTTGTCGCTCACCAGAAACCTCCTTGGGTAGTGGATGGCTTTGGCGGCGGGCAGAAAGAGGTGCACCCCCTTCCGCCCGCCGTGGAGCCGTCCACCGCCGCCTATCTCTCAAGGTCCGCATCCCGACCTCCGCAGTCGCCGCTTGGCGAGACGGGAGAAGGTGGGATTCAGTTCGATGCCGAGGAAGTCGCGGCCGAGCCGTTTGGCGACGACGCCCACGGTGCCGGTGCCGAAGAAGGGATCGAGGACGACGCCGGGGCGACTCGGGGCGAAGCAGTCACAGCGGCGAAGCTCGCCGCTCTTGCGGACCTGGATCACGCCCTCGCTGGTGCGGCGTCGGACGATCCGCGTTGGCCGGGTCCAGGCGCGGTCACATTGCACGCAGATCCGTTCCGGGCAGGCCGCGAGGATCGGCCGCTCGATCAACGACTGCGGGAAGGTGGCCTGGTGGCCGAGTCGGTCAACGGCGGTCGCCATCGACCAGACGTCGCCGGGGTTCTTGCCGCCCGGGTTGCCGACCTGGCCCGCTGCGCGGAGCTTGCCAAGCCCGTCGTTGTGGCCCTGGTAGAGGCGGCCGAGACTCGACGGTGAGGGCTGGCCGATCCGCTGGGCCGAGCGGTGCGGGATACGGATCGCGTCGAGGTCGAAGAAGTAGCTCGGCTCCTTGGTCGCGAAGATCACCACCTCGTAGGTCGGGCTGAGGCGGTCGGCCGCGCTCTGCGGCATCGGGTTCGTCTTGTGCCAGATCGCGACGTTGCGGACGATCCAGCCGTCCTCCGCGAGCGCCAGCGCGACCCGCTGCGGAGCGAGCAGCAGACCCTTGGCCGGTGCGCCCTGGCGAGGATGGCGGGAGTGAGCATCGCCCAGGTTCAGCCACAGCGAGCCGGTCGGTTTCAGCAGCCGCCGGACCTGGCGCAGAATCGCCCGCAGGCTCTCCACGTACTCGGCGACGGTCGGTTCCTGGCCGAGTTGACCGGCGCGGCCGTAGTCACGGAGCGCCGCGACGTAGGGCGGGCTGGTGATACAGGTGTCCACCGACTCGGGCAGCAAGTCGGCCAGCGCCCGCCGAGCGTCGCCGGTGATGATCGTGTTGCGCGGCAGCACCTTCACGGCTTGCCCCCGATCAGCACGTCAACGAGGTCACCGGCAAGGACGACCTGCCAGAGCGGCCACGTCTCCGTCGGCTGGTTTGCGAACAGATCGACCAGGACGGCCTTTCGCTCCTCGCTCGGGACAGCGAAGACGACCTTGGGGAAGTAGCCGCGCCGGTCCTGCTCGCGGCCGGTCTCCCAATACTGGCGGTAGGCGCGCAGCTTCACGGAGAGCGTCGAACGCGACTCCGTGGCTCGGTCGATCTCCACGAAGGCGGCGCGTTCGACCTCGCCGACGCCGAGACGAGCGAAGGCGTCGGGCTTGAGGTAGGCGGTTGCGCCGTGGGCGCTGGTGAAACGCCGCCAGGACAGAGGCTCGGCGTCGAAGTCGAGAACTTCCATCGCACCGGCCCGCTCGCGTTCGGAGAGGCCCGCGAAGACCTCCGAGACGGCGAGCCGGTGCGCGAGGAAGGAGAGCGAGACCGACCACGGCCGCCGCCGATGATGGCCGCCGGCAGGGCCGCAGGTGGAAGCGAGCCGCTGGCCGATGGCATCCAGGGACCAGACCGCCGCCTTGGAGCCAGCGCGGACGCCGCCGACCTGGCGCTCCAGCTTGACGACGACCTGGCGGGCGGCGAGCGAGCCGAGGATCGCGGGAGCCTGGCGAGCTGCCGACCTTGGCGTCAGGTCTTGGAAGTGGATGCGCCGGAGCTGCTCGGTGGTGGCGACCCGGAGCCGATCCAGGGTGTCGATGATGGCCCGCTCCCTGGGCGTCAGGGTTTCCTCGAGGTGGGCCAGCCGCTTCTTGCTGGCATAGCGCCGAGTCACGATTCCCTCCTCGTTTGGGGCGGGATAGTCGTTGCGCGATCCGAGCCGTGCGCGGCATCCGAGCTTGCGATGCGCCCGCGCCTCGCAGACGCGAAATGAAGACCGAGCCGAATCACGACGCCCTCCGTCGCTCGCCGACCGGTGCGGGCCTGCGAGAGCCCTGGGTGCGCTTCTTGATCGCGGCATCGACGTCGGCGGCGCTCTTGCCGTAGCGCTTACGGGAGGCGGCGCGGACCTTCTCGGCCGAGCCGAGCGGATCGGGAGCCGGACGGGTGCGGAGACTTGCCGGTGGCGCGACAGCCGAGCCGACCGAGACAGCCGCGTAGCCCTCAAAGGGCCCGAGCCCTTGGAGGTCGGCCGCTTGGAGGTAGGGAGCGAACTCGCGGGCGAAGATGGACGCGTCGGTGGCGGTCGTCTGCATGACGAGCCGCGACCGGCAGTTGGCAAGGACCGCCTGGCGGGTCTCGGAGTCAAGCTGGGCTAGGTGCTGGTGGGCGAGCGTCCAGGCGACCCGGTAGCCCCGGCTCTGCGCGACCGCTTCGGAGAAGACCGGCGAGAGCGCGGCGAGGTCTTGGAACTCGTCGCACATCACCGTCGCGGGGCGGCGGTCGGTCGGAGCGAGAGCGGCGCGGCCCTGGATCGCGGTCCAGAGTCGGGAGACCATCGCCGCACCGATCAGGGCGGCTGCGTCCTTGCCGAGCAACCCCTTGGCGAGATTGACGAGGACGACCTTCCCGTCTTCCAGGGCCGCGCCCAGGTCGAGCCCGTCGGCCTGGCCGATCACGGCGCGGACGCGGCGGCGCATCGTGTAGCTCCGCAACTTGTTTGAGAGCGGCGCGATCGCCTCGCCCTGGGCGGCCGCAGACAGGGACCCGTACCAGGCCCAAAAGGACTCAAGCACCGGCTCGTCCAGACCGCCGACGAGCTTTTGGCGGAAGGCCGGGTTCGTCAGCAGCGGCTCGACCTCGCAGAGGGTGAAGCCGCCCTTGGCGGTGAGCGTGGTGAGACAGGCCCGCAGAATGTCCTCGGATCGCGGGCCGAGTCCCGCCGCGCCGTAGCGGTGGCGAAGCTCCGAGACGACGTGATCCACAACAAGGTCCGACTCGCCGCTGCCGCCGATCAGATTGAAGCCGACCGGCTCGGCGTCGGTCGGATCGAAGACGATCACGTCGCGGCGGCGCTCGGCCGGGATGCGGTCGGCCAGGTCGGCGATCAGGTCGCCCTTGCTGTCGATCACGATCAGGCCGGGGCGGGACTTCGCCGCCATCAGCTGCGCGGCGAGGCCGGTGAGGATCGTGGACTTGCCCGCGCCGGTCGGGGCGCAGACGTGCAGCCCGCGCCGCGCCTCGGCCTGGGTGACGGCGACGGGCCGGCTCGACCCGGCGACGGTGGAGTCGCCCAGGACCAGGCCGCGTCGGGGCACGTTCGCCGCAGAGGGTAGCTCGCGGCTGTTGGCGAGCGTCAGGCCGGGAAGCTCGGGGGCGTCGACGGGAACCGCCCAGGCCGCCGCCAGCTCGTCGGCGCCGATGATCGAGCGGCCGGGACTCATGCGCTCGATCCGGCCCGCGACCGCCTGGCTCGGCAGCAGCCGCCGCACTAGGCGAGCCTCGGGACCGTTCAGCGCATGGAAGGAGCCGAGCAGCCGCGCGATCAACTGGCGAGAGCGCGGAGCGGAGGGAGCGGCGACCGCCGCCCGGATCGCGACCGCGAACTGCGGCTCGACCGGCTGGGGCTCGGGCTCCTCGCCGCGCCATGAGGCGATCCACCGCGCCGCCGCCCTGGCGAGCGGGTTGGTCGCGGTCGGGGTGATGACGTACTGGAGGACCGCCCGCTCATCTGAGCCGAGCGGTTGCAGGCTCGCGAGGATGCCTGCGTTGGCGCTGGCGATGGTGTCGGTGCGAAGCTCGCCGTCTCGGGTGACCTGTAGCTCGCGGGCGAGGGTGGGGCTGCCGCTGGGTCCGGCCGGTTCATCGTCAACGCGAAGCCCTGGGATCGCGGCGCGAAGCGAGCCGGTGACGTACTCGGCGCGGCTCGCTGGCATCGTCAGGACGTGCCGGACGCCCTCGGCCGTCGCCCTTGCCTCAAGGATCACGGACGGAGCCGGATCGAGCCGCCACCACGGCGGCAGCAGACCCGACAGCGACCGCGCCGCCGCGAGGACCTGATCGGCCTTCACCGTCCGGGGGAAGGTCAGCCGGACGACAGCCGCGTTCTCGGGCTCGGCAAGCAGCCGGAAGGCCAGGACGAGGCCGCCAATCAGCGCGAGGAGGATCAGCGCCTCAATCACCTTCGACCTCGTACAAGTCTTCGTCTGCGCCAACCTTGTGCATCGCGTGAGCAAGTAGGACCGCGACGTAGGTGTCCCAGTCGGGCTCTTTGCGACGCACACCTTTGACGATCAGGTGTTGCGTGTCGTACTGCGGCTCCGCGGCAGAATTGTGTTGGTGATTGTGCTTACTCATCGTTCAAGTCCTTGAACCTGCGTCTACTTCCACACTGGTTCAACCGCTTGAACTCGTCCAGCAAGCAGCAGCGAGATTGCAGAAATCTGTTCGTGTTCATGCCTTACACGTCAGCGACCTCCGCAAGCAAGCAAACATAAACGCGCCAAGTTCAGGCACGGCTTTGACACGATCAAGGGGTGACGCGACGAAAGACCGACCGGCGGCGGCGAGCGCTCCTGGCAAGGGCGGAACAGATCATCCGAGAGCGCCACGGCGAGTTTGACCTGAGCCTGGTTGACATCGCCGAGGACGCGGGCTGCTCGACGCGGCAGCTTCAGCGGGTCTTCCGTGAGGTCGGCGGGACTGACTTTCGTACCCGCCTTCTGGAAGTGAGGATGGATCATGCGCGGCGGCTCTTGAGTCGCAAGAAGAACGGTCTGAGCGTCAGGGCCGCAGCACGACAGGTTGGCTACAGGGAGGCGAGCGGCCTACGCCAAGCGTTCGTCCGTCACTTCGGCTTGAACCCTTCCGACGTGCAGCCGAAGGGACCGGACTACAGCGACCTTTGGGAGGCGGTGGAGCGGGCGCAGTCTCCTTGACAGCCTGAACCGGCAAGGCGCATATTGACCAGTCGCACCTTGCCAGCGGTGGCTTTCAGAACCGGCCTCGTCAGTCCCGGCGATGCCTTACTGAAAACCACCACCAAAGGAGCTGCGTATGAGTCGCAGACGAATTGGCTGGTTCGTTGCTGGCGGCGTGTTCCTTCTGATCCTGATCGCTGGGTTCATCAACGGAGCCTCCAGCGCGATCACGGATCACAAAGTCAAAGGCAGCATCCAGGGCCGAATCCTCATCCCGCAGTCGCCCGCCGAACAATTGGTCGGCTTCGGCTCCGCGCTGGCGCTGATCGTGATCGGGCTGTTCGTGTTGGTGATCCTGCTGGCCAACCAGCGAGACCGGCTTCGCCAACAGCTACGCGAACTCGGCCGCACCCCGCGCGCATGACAAAGCGGTACGCCTGTTCCAAACCTGCACGGCGCAATTTTGGAACAGGCATCTTTCCTAACACACTGTCCAGCAAGTGTGTTGTGAAAGGTGTGTAAACGCCTAGATGCGTTGGCTGAGAGGTTTTTGGCGGAGCGGGTATACGGGTGCTACGGTAAATCTGTCCTCCCGCAGGAGGAAGCGGAGCCCGGCTCTAACCCGAGCCCCGCGCAGAACCACCCACATAGCCGCGCCTTGGAGGGCGGCAGGCAGGCGTTCCAGAAGGCGCGACGCTAGCAGACGGTGGGGTCTCCACCGTACGAACGGCCACCCGCCAAAGCCGCTTGCAGCCCCCGAGGTTCGGTGCTGACCGAGGAGGCTCCAATGTCACAGTCGCTGATACCGAGCGGGAATGCCGAACCCGCCGCGGTTAGTCCTGCCCTGGCCGAACGGCTAGAGCAACAGGTCTTCGCCCCGGCCCGCGCGGCGGGGTTTGAAGAGTTGGCCGTCGCCACCGTCACCGATCCGCCGCCGCCGATCGAGGCCAAGCGCTCGCCGGACGGGAAATGGTGGGTCGCCAGCACTTTCGAGCTTGATCCGGTCACGGTCGCCAACGGCGGCGAAATGGAAGCGCCGGCGGAAGTCGTGACCGAACTGAAGGAGATGCGAAGCGCTGGCATCGACTTCGATCAGGTCTGGGTCTTGAGCGAGCTACCGGCCGACTGGACGCCGGGAACGCCGCCGCCGAGGATGCGCCTGGCCGGTGCAGACCCCAAGGCCGCGCAAGTGGTGAAGAACCAGGAGACGGTCTTCGCCGCCGGACTAGAGGCGCTGCGTATGACCGCCCAAGCGGTCGGGACGGCGGTGCGAGGGAGCGCCGTTGTCGGCGGGGCGGCGGCCGGGGCCTTGGGAACGGCAACGGTCAGCGTCGCCGGGGCAGCGCTCGGAGCCGGTGCGTCGGTGGGTCTCGATCCGGTGATCCTGGGCGGAGTCGAAGATCCCGAGTCGGGGAAGATCGCGTGGGTGCCGATTGCGGCATGGCTTGAGCAGCCGCAGTGAGCGAACTGCTCGACAAGTACGTCCCCGGAGTTGGAGCGGGAGCCGGTGGGGGCGGCGGGCCGTCGGCCTTCGACCTCTTCCTTGAACGGCTGGTACCCGGCGAGCCTCCCGCCGATGAGTTCAAGCGGCAGTTGCTCTATGCGGGAGTTGGCGCGGGGCTCCTTATCGTGGCGGCAGTGGGTCTTGCCGCCCTGCCTTCACCGGCCTGGATTCTCGATTCCGGCTTCTTCGCGCTCGGGGATGCCACCCTCGCCAAGGTCATGCGGATCGCCGAAGCGCTGGTACTGCCGGTCTTCGCCTGCGGGGTCTTCGTGCTGGGCGTGACGGGGGTGATCGCCCTGATCGGGCAGCGCGGCGAGGTCGTCGACGGCTTCTGCATCGCGATAGCGATCTGCGGAGTAGTGGGGATCGGCATCGCCGTGGTCGGCGGGTTGATCCTGCTCGCGGCGGCCCTCCTGAACTTTCTGTTCTGGCTGATCGTGATCATCGCTCTCATCTGTTTCGCGATCATCGTCGGTGCCTTCTTCCTGGGGATGGTGGGGGCGGCTCTGAGCGGAGGATGAATCCCATGATCCGACAGCTGGTCCTGATCGCGGTGGTCCTCCTGCTGGCCTCCGTCTGGATCGTGCCGGTAGCCGAAGCGCTCGCGCCGCTACTGGAAGCGGGCGCGGTCCTCGGGATCGCGCTGATCGGCCTCTGGATGATCGTCACCGCGCCGTTCGGCCGCAGGTGGTGAAGGCTGCTATTCCGCCAGTCGTTCCAAGACCTCTCGGTCTTCCTCCAAGCGTTTATTGAGGCGCTCCTTGAACTCTTGGTCTCGCCGAAGTTCTGCGATGTACTGGCCAACCGCGTCGCGGATCACCTCGGAGATCGTCTTTCCCGAGGCTCGCGCAACAGCTTCAAGTCTCGCCATTTGCTCGTCAGGCAGTCGAACGCTTTTCGCCTTCTTCCTCTTCATGCGGTCTCGCCTCCCAGCCCGAGCGCGGCCCGCGCCCACGGAACCTCGTCAATGAGTGGGGTTGCTTTGTAGAAGTGCTCGACCGAGCCGCGACGTGGCCGCGTCTCGATGAGCTTCACGGCTCCATGCTCGGCGAGGACGCGAACGTGGTAGCCGACGTTGGAGATGTGCTGCTTCGTGAAATCGGTGAGTTCCTTGGGACTCAGTATCCCGCCCTCCTTGACGTAGAGACTCAGCAGCCGCTTACGCAGCGGGTGTTGGAGGAGAAACAGAAGCGCCTCCTCCGGGGCGGTGGGTTTCCTCCTACCGGGCATCGGCTCCCCCTCTCAGACCGACAGGCTGGATGGCGAAGCTGCCCGGCCGAGTCGGCGCGGGCACAACCCATTCGACGCCTTCAAGCAACTCACCGGCATCTATGCCGAGTGCGGAGGCGAGCTTGAGGAGGGTGTCTGCGCGGGGCAAACGCCGCCCGCTCTCCACGAAGCCGATCTCGGTGCGGTGAAGGCAGGCGAGCGCGCCGAGCTCTTCTTGCGAGAACCCGGCGCGGCGGCGCGCCCTCAATACGTTATGCCCCAACCGCTCGGCGGTCTCCTGATCTCTGAGTCTGCCGTCCATCAGGCATCCATCAAGGCGTAGAAGTTGGCAGCGGCCCTAGTCGGCAGAACGAGACTGCCGACCTGGTGGATGAGCCCGCCCGCGGTCAGGTCGCGGACTGCCCGCCTGATCGCGTCCTGCTCGGAGAACTCGGACGAGCCGGTCGTCAGCTCGCGGATCAACTCCTCGAGCGTCAGCACCTCCGGGTAGAACGTCAGGACTTCTCGGAGGACCCGGCGTTCTTCGCGGACGTCTTCGTCGGCGGTGGTCGTGGCGCGAGCCTCGCCGCCACTAGGCTGGTCGTGCATGGGAAGTACCCCTTCCTGTGCCGGCCCCGGGGGCGTCTCAAGCGCCCGCCGGGGCATTGAATTGTCAGAAGGCGGTCACCGTAGAGCGCGACTGGAAGCGGGCGCAACTAGCGATTTCCTGCGTTTCTGTGAGCGCGAGTCAGAACTGCCGCGCTGCATCGACCGGATGCAGCGAAGACGGATTGGGCACCAGGCTTGACGTTGGGTTCACCCGATGGAACTCGTCGTTGGAGGCGAGCCAGTTGATGAGTCCCGCGAGGCCCGCCGCCCAAGCCGAGGTCTCCCAGCGCTCAATCTCAGAAGACGTTGGGTCCTCCGCGAAAACGGGCTCAAAGTGCGGGACGTAGCCCCCGACAGCCGATCCCCAATCCAGGTACCAAATGAACGATTGCCAGATCGGGGTTCCACTCAGAAGGACCACAGCCCAGCCGCTCCGTGCGCTCTTCCAGTCATGCGGAGCCTGCTTAAGCCAGTCCGGCAGTTCCTCTCCACGGCGGCGGTCATGCTCATCGTCTTCAGGGACAGGCCAGACCAGCGACAGCCGCGGATCGGGCTCGTAAACGCCAATCGAATGTCCAGCCAGCGGCCGCAAGTTTGGCTCTTTCATTCCGGGGTCAAAGATTCCGGCCACCATCGCGGTAGCGGGACGATTCCCTGGAAGAAGGACCCAATCGTCTACGTGGTTATCGGTGCAGAGGTCGAGTGCCTCGCGGAGCTGCATGAACGGCATCCTGATCGAGCGAGCGGACGCTTCGGCTGGTCTGGCATTGAACGCTCAGAGCACATAGCCTGAATCAGTAAGGCCCTTTAGACGCATGGCGGAGTTCAAACCCTCAGAGGAGCAGGCGGCAATTCTGGCGCACCAGCCAGGCGGACACGCCTGCGTCCTCGCTGGCCCTGGGACGGGAAAGAGCGCGACGATGGTGGCCTGGCTAGGCGAGCTTCTTAAACAGGAGAGCCCGCCGAAGCTAAAGCTGTTGACCTTCACCCGCGCAGCAACTGCCGAGCTTGCCGGGAAGGTGCTTGACCACGAAGTGCTGGCCGCTGAGAAGCCGAGCACGGTGCATTCGTTTGCGATCTCCGTACTCCTGCACAACCCAGGAGCCGGAGATTTTCCGGAACCCCTTCGCATGGTTGATGACTGGGAGAGGGATCAGATCGTTGAAGCCTCGCTCGCGAGGCGGGCGAAAGTGAACAAGAACCACATGCGTCGCCTGCTGCAGGAGATGGCCGCGGCCTGGGAGTCTCTGAACGAGCAGGAGGACCCGAAAGTCGATCCAGAGGAGCGAAAGCGATTCCTGGGGGTCTGGAACGAGCACCGGATCGTCTACGGCTACACGCTCCCGGCGGAGTTGCCGTATGCCCTCTTGACCGCCCTCAAAGATCATCCGGACCTGGAGGGCATCGACTTCGACCTGCTAATCGTCGACGAGTACCAGGACTTGAACGCCTGCGACCTCGCGGTGCTGAAAGAAATCGCTGCTCGGGGATGCGCCGTAATAGGGGCGGGCGATGACGATCAGTCGATCTACTCCTTTCGGAAAGCTGACCCCGCCGGCATCCGCAGGTTCGATGAGGACTATCCAGGCGCTGCGACGTATCCGCTTTCCATCTCGCGCCGCTGCGGTAGGCACATTCTCGATTGGGCGTCCTATGTCATCGAGGGCGATGGGGACCGGCCGGAGAAGCCGCGTCTTAGCTGTCCAGACGAGACCGACGACGGCGAGGTTGCCCTGCTCTCCTTTGCCGGTCACAAAGCCGAGGCGAACGGCATTGCGAAGCTCGTCAAGCAGCTTGTCGAGCGCGATGGCTTAGCCCCCGAGGAAATCCTGATCCTGCTGAGGGGTGACCACAACGGCCAGTTCAGCGGCCCTATCAAGGAGGCATTGGAGAAAGAGGGAATCCCCTGCTCCGACTCCGATGCGGTCAAGCGTCTTTTGGCTGATCCAACTAACCGCTGGGTCCTTGAGGTCATGCGCTTGACCGAGAACTCGGAGGATTCGATCGCTTGGGCCTCGTTGCTGCACTTGACCAGCGGTATCAGCAAATCGTTTGTGGATCAGGTCTACGACGTTGCTAGGACCAAGGGGATTTCATTCTCGGCTGCGTTGATGCAGCTGCGGGCCGATGGCTTCTCTGGCCTTCCGGCTCCTTCCGCCAACAAGGCCGAGGCGGTGATCGCGGACGTGGCTGGCTGGCTGGACGCCATCGACTTGCCGGATGAGACGCCCGAGGGTGGATGGGGTCAATGGATCATCGAGGCCGCCGGGGATGAGGTTGTGCCCGTTCCCAGCGATGAGTTGATCGAACTGCTCGGGGAGCTTGATGGGCTGATGGAGTCGGCCCAGTCGCTCGGCAGGTACCTGGGGCAAATCGCCCCGTTGGGCAAGGACCTCACTTCTGGCAAGAGTGAGGGTGTCCGCGTAATGACGATGGCTAGTTCGAAGGGCCTCACGGTTCGGGCAACCATCGTCGCTGGGGTCGAGAGCGCAATCATTCCCAAGCAGGAGGCACCGATTGATGAGGAGCGGCGACTGCTCTACGTCGCCATGACGCGGGCGACCGAGTATCTGTTTGTGACTTGGGCTCGCATCCGTCGAGGGCCGACCGCTCGCTCTGGAAAAGGCCAGACCAACTTCAAACGGCATCACTGCCGGTTTCTCGACGGCGGCCCGGTCCAGTCCCAAGACGGCAACAAATACCTGGATCAGCGCTAGGCCCTAGCGAGACCCTCCCGAAGCGAGCGAATCTCGACCTCCAGGGTTTCCAGCAGGACGCCGTAGGAGCGTGATCGAGCAAGCTCCGCTCGCAGCACGTCATTTAAGTAGCGGTCGTCCAGCCTGCCTTTTCGCATCCCACGGATCGCCCTCATCAATCCGGCACGGTCGCCCTCAAGGGCCTCAATTCGCTCCTGGGTCCGTTCGATTTCGAACGTCCGGTAGGGCTCGTCCCTTCTCATCGCTGCCTCCTCCGCCGCGTGAATCGCGGTCTTTTTGGATTTGGGCGAGAAGAGACTCGACCCTCGCTAGGAAGTCGGAGTTCGAAAGTCGTCCTGCCAACTCCACTGGACAATTGGAGCACGAACTTCCTCAAAAAGGGAGGTTCGTGCCTGTGTCTGACCGGGACCGCGCCCAAGGTGTCCGTGGAACCCGATATAAGTCCGCCGCAATTGGGTAGCCGCAGGCAGGGTATTTAGGACTGCCTACGAAATGAGAGCTAGACCCTTATATGAATGCCCTTGACGCCATATACCGACTCTGGGATGGTGGAGCAGCCCTACGGTCTTAATATTTTTTGACCTTTTCCGACTTTCTGCTCGGAACAGTGGGCGCAGTAGACAGCGTTCCCGCTGCAAGTGCTTTGGCGAGTACTCCGAGCAGGAACGACCAGGGCTTCGGCCTTGGTCGGCGGCGGCGCACTTCAATTCGTTGAGGGCGTCGCCCGTAGCTTCCGAGTAACGCTGGCCGCCGGTTGAGCTTCTTCGTCCTCAACCTGGGCGGTCAGCCTTGCCCTGGGGGCAGGTTCTCCCTGCCTATCCGTGTACGCGCGCGGTGCTGGATAAGAACCTGAACGGTGATATGCTGGCGCTTCGCCAAACACTTGCAGGCTAGGAGAGCTGTCTATGCAGTCTCCATTCTTCAAGCCCACTGCGGCTGTTCCATCTCTGAAAACCGAATTTGAGCGCCAGCCACCGCTGGCCGCTGCCTGCTTGGCTCCCGGGAGAACTACGCGATGAGCTCGCGCGACCTGACCCCGCGCACCTCGCGCCAACGAGGGGCTCCGCCGAGCGGGCCAGAGACCCTCAGCCCGCCGCTTTCGCGGTTCCGCATGGCCTGGTTCGCCGGCCGCGATCTGCCGACGCTCAACCAGGTCCGCTCCGACTGGTGCTTCTACGACGCCCTGGGAACGCTCGTCTTCCTGCTCTGCGTCCTCAGCGGGGTCTCGGCGATGCTGGCCGTCGGCTACGTGTTCAGCGAGCCGGCTCTCAACTTCTGGTGGTTTGCCCTCGTCTGGGCGACGGGCATCGCCTTCGCCGAGCGGTTGATCCTGCAGATGCCGAAATCGAGCGACTGGATCTCGGCCGCGGTGAGCCTCTCCTGGCGGGTCGCGATCTCCTTCCTGCTGGCTTTTTTGCTGACCGAGCCGATGGTGATGCGCTTCCACGAGAAGGAGATCAACACCCAGGTCGACCATACCGTCAGGGTGGAAAAGGAAGAGGCTCTGGACGAAATCCAGGCTGACTATGGCGCGAAACTGAAGGCGGCCCACGCCGAACTCGAGGACACGCGCGGGCGCAAGGGCGAACTCGAAGACAAGCTGCGGGAAGACCGCCTACGCCAGGAATCGGCCGCGGAACTCGGTCAGGCGGCGCGAAGCAATGCCGCCGCCGCTGCCGCCGCCACCCACGAAAGGAAGCTGGACGCGGCGGTGGAACGCAACGACCACCGGCAGCCCCAGCTGCATCAGAAAATCGACGACCTGAGCGAACGGAAAGGGACCGCCGAACGTCAGGCTGAACGGGAGATCGAAGAAGGGATCGGCTTCGAGGCCCGGGTCGCCGCCCTCTCCGGCGTCATCGACAAGTGGCCCGACACCTCCTACTCCGTTTGGGGACTCCGCCTGCTGCTGCTGTTTCTCGATCTGACGCCCCTGGTGGCGACCGTCATCTATCTCCGCCATCCCGGCTCCCAGCCCTACGAGGAGCACCGGATCGCCGCCTGGGGGGTCGATTCGCTGCCAGCCAAACGCGCCCAGGAAGCGGTGCGGGTTGAGGAACAGAAGATCAAAGACGAGGCGCGCTCGGAGATTCGCGTCAATCAAGCGCGGATCGACTCGGAGGCCGCGCAGCGCATCTATGAGCAAACTGGCGACGTTCCGCCGGCCTTTGGCCCCCAAGCTCCACGCTCGGCGATGTCTTCGTACGAGTTCCTCGAACACATGGACAAAAACGGCCCCTTCGAGCGCCGTCACGTCGCCGTCCCGTGGACGCTCCGGCGAAGCGGCCTGATCGGCCTCGGGTCGCTCGCGCTCACCACCGTTCTCGCGGTGGTGCTCGGCTGGGCCGCGAGCGCCTGGCTGCTGGCCATGGTCCTCGTGGCGGCGGGGGTGCTGTGCGCCTACACCGGCGGCTTCCGGCGCGCCCCCGCTTGGGCAATGAACCTGATCTTGGGGACCTTCCTTGCCGGCTTGGTCCTGCCGATCTTCATCATCGCGATCAACCTTTGAACAGGGAGGAACAGTGGACAAACGCGTCGTGAAACAAGCGCAAGACGAGCCCACCGCGACCATCGTGCGGCAGCTCTTGGACCAGCACCCACCGATCCAGGCGCCGAGCGCCAACAGCGAGGCCCTGGCCCGGCGGGTGGCGATCCTCGAGCGCCAGGGACCGGAACTCGTCCATGCCGCGGAGGAGGCGAAGGTCGGAATCGAAGTCCTCGGCATCGCCCCGCTGCCGCCCGGCCCCATGTACTACGAAGGGTCCGATGGAACCGGTTGGGTGATGGGCCCGGCGACCAAGCCAGAGGACGCGGTGGTCCCAAGGAGCGAGGGCGAGCAGCTTCACGCGATTCAGGACGCCGGCATCTACTTCCCCCGCATCTACGTCGCTCATGAAGTTCAGGAGCACCACGCCGAGCGACTGCGCGGTCAGGTGCCGGCCGGTGGGCTGGAGGTCGAGCCCGCGCACGCTGTTGAGCTCGCCGGTCCGATTCCGGACCCGGCGGTGGCCGTCGAGCGAGGGGAGCGGATGGCGGAATACTCCGACCAGGTGGTGGCCGCGATGCGACGCACCGGCAAGCTGATCGTCGGGGCGGTCACCGTGCCGGTCCAAGCCGCCGCAACCGTGCTGGCCGAAACCGCGGCCACCGTCGACCCGGTCGTGCTCGCGGTGATCCCGGCAGCGTCGGAGCATCCGGGCCAGCCGGCGATGTGGCTCCGCCTGGTCGCGTGGGAGTGGTAGGCGGACCCTCCCGGTCTTTCTGAGCGCCGGGCTGCCGTTCGG
>JBIOTO010000108.1:0-9170 GCA_044865945.1 Solirubrobacterales bacterium | reverse complement strand
CCTCGCTGACCGTGCGAGCCCGCTGGGCGAAAAGGCGGCGACTGCCCTCGTTGGCGATCAGGTCGAGCTCGCGCTGGCGGTAGCGGGTCTCGACGTCCTCGAGGCCGTGGAACTTGTCCGGCGGCGGCCGCAGGCTCTTGGCCAGCAGGCGCCAGCGGTCGATCGCCAGCGATAGCTCGCCGCCGCGGCGGGTCGCCATCGCCGTCCCCTCGGCGCCGATGATGTCGCCGAGGTCGAGGTCGACCAGCAGCTCATAGGCCTCGTCGCCGAGCACGTCCTTGCGGGCGTGGAGCTGGATCTGGTCGCTGCCGTCGCGAAGGTCGAGGAAGCAGGCCTTGCCGTGGCCGCGGCGGGCGACGATCCGGCCGGCGACCCGGTGGCGGGACTCGGTCTCGGCTCCGGCCTGGAGACCCTGGTGGGCGGCGCGCACCTCCGCGATCTCCTCGCGGCCGGAGAACTCGTGCGGAAACGGCTCGATCCCCGCCGCGCGGATCCGCTTCAGCTTCTCGCGCCGATCCTCAAGCACCTGCGAGAGATCCCGCTGCTGCTCCTCCTGCGGTTTTGGCTCGCTCATCGGAGCGCGAGCCTACCGTGCGTCAGGACTTCTCGATCTTGGTGATTTTGAGTTTTTTCTTCGGCCCGCGCGGGACCTCGACGGTGACGATGTCGTTGCGCTTTTTGCCGATCAGGGCCTTGCCGATCGGCGACTCGTTCGAGAGCTTGTGCTCAAGCGGGTTGGCCTCGGTCGAGCCGACGATCTGGAATTTCTGCGAGTCGCCGGTTTTCTGGTCTTTGACGTGGACGATCGAGCCGAAGCCGACCTCGTCGGTGTTGAGCGACTTCTCGTCGATCACCCGGGCGCGGCGCAGTTTCTCCTCCAGCTGAGCGATCCGCGCCTCGAGCAGGGCCTGTTCGTTCTTGGCGTCGTCGTATTCGGCGTTCTCGGAGATATCGCCGAATTCGCGCGCCTCCTTGATCCGAGCCGCGACCTCCCGGCGTTTGGTCGTCGAGAGGAACTCGATTTCCTCTTTTAGTTTCTCCAACCCCTCAGGGGTGATGACGGCCTGACGCACTTGACGACCTCGCTTTAGATTTGAACAAGAGAGCCTGACCGGACTCTCAGACCTAAAAAAACGCCCTGATGTACCCCAAAGTTCGGCGGCACCCCCGGGCAGGGAGCGGGCGATTATAGCGAGGGTGGCCGGCTGGCCAAAGGGGGCTCTGGACGCCCTGTTTAGGCAACCGCGGCGGCGCTCGCGAGCGAGCCGACGAGCTGCCGGGCCCGGGGCAGATCCGCGCTGCGCTGCAGCTCGTCGGCGACCTCCCTCGGCGCCTCGATCCGCTCCACGTACCAGGGGTGGAATTTGCGCAGGTAGCGGGTCGCCCGCTCCTCCCCCAGGTGCTCCTCGGCGCGGTCGATCACCCACAGCCACTCGGCGACGATCTCGTCGCGTCCTGGCGGCTCGGCGCGGCGGCCGGTCAGTTCCTCGAACACCCAGGGGTTGCCGAACGAGCCGCGGGCGATCATCACGGCGTCGGCGCCGGACTCCTCGTAGGCGCGGCGGGCGGCCTCGGCGCTGGCGAGGCCGCCAGAGACGATCACCGGCACCTCGACCCGTTCGACCAGCTCGCGGGTCAGCGCGTAGTCGGGCTGGCCGGCGTGGCCCTTGGTCGCGGCGCGCGGGTGAAAGGCGATCGCGGCGACGCCGGCCTCCTCGGCGAGGCGGATCGCCAGCTCGTAGCCGGAGCGGTCGCCCGCCTCGATTCCCGAGCGCAGCTTCACCGTCACCGGCAGGCCGCTGCCCTCAGCGGCGCCGCGAGCCAGCGCCAGGGCGAGCTCAGGATCGCGCAGCAGCTGGGCGCCGGCCCCGGTCTTGCGCACCTTCGGCACCGGGCAGCCCATGTTGATGTCGATCAGGTCGGCGCCAGCCTCGGCGGCGATCTCGGCGCCGGAGCGCATCACCTCGGCGTCGTGGCCGAAGAGCTGGATCGAGACCGGGTGCTCGTCGGGGTGGATCCGCATCAGGTCGCGAAGGGTGCGCTCGTTGCGGTAGTGCAGCGCGAAGCTGGAGACCATCTCCGAGACGGCGAGCCCGGCGCCGTGGCGTTTTGCCTGCAGGCGGACGAACCAGTTGCCGATCCCGGCCAGCGGCGCCAGCAGGACCCGGTTGGCGATCGGCACGCCGCCGATCTCGAAGGGGTCGGTCAGGGCCGGGCGGCCGCTTGCGTTGTCATCGATTGCGCTCATGGATCAGTCGCAGGCCCTTCAAGGTCAGCAGATCGTCGACCTCGTCGATCGTCTCGGTGAACGGGACGACGGCCGAGGCGTAGCCGCCGGTGGCGAGCAGCCGCGGGTTCGGCAACTCCTCTTCGACGCGGCGGACGATGCCGTCGATCAGGCCGGCGAAGCCGAAGATGAAGCCGGAGTTGATCGCCGCGCGGGTCGAGCGGCCGATCGCCTCCCGCGGCTCTTCGAGGTCCATCCGGGTGATGCGGGCGGCGCGATCGATCAGGGCGCTGAGCGAGGGCGCGAGGCCGGGGCCGATGGCGCCGCCGAGGTACTCGCCGTCGGCGGAGACGGCGTCGATGTTGATCCCGGTGCCGAAATCGACCGAGACGCAGGCCTCGCCGAAACGCTCGTAGGCGGCGATCGCGTTGACGAGGCGGTCGGCGCCGACCTCGAGCGGGTTCTCGATCCGGATCGGCATCCCGGTCTTGACCCCGGGGCCGATCGCGAGGCAGCTGGCGTCCAGGTAGCGGGCGGCGAGCTCCTCGAACTGGCTGCCGAGCGGCGGCACGACCGAGGAGACGCAGACCGCGTCGACGTCCTTGAACTCGCAGCCGCTGAGCGCGAAGAGGCCGGCGATGCGCTCGGCCAGCTCGTCGCCGGTCGCTCCCGAACGGGTCTGGAAGCGCCAGTGCTCGACCAGCTGGTCAGCGTCGAAGGCGCCCAGGTGAGTCTGCGTGTTGCCGACGTCGACCGCGAGGAGCATCGCCGGATTATCGCGGGCGGCGACTGGCCAGGTAGCCAGTCCGACCCCAATACGCATAGGATCGCCCAGATGAGCACCCGCCTCTACGTGATTCCGGCCTCCCACCCGAGCATCGCCGTGCAGCTGATGCTCGAGCACAAGGGCATCGAGTACAAGCGGACCGACCTGCTGCCGGTGATCTCCAAGGTGGCGCTGCGCGCGGTCGGCTTCCCCGGCGTCACGGTGCCGGCGCTGAAGATCGACGGCGACAAGGTGCAGGGCTCGCGGCAGATCGCGCGGGAGCTGGATCGGGTTCGACCCGAGCCGGCCCTCTTCCCTTCCGACCCGGCCAAACGGGCCGAAGTCGAGGAGGCCGAGCGCTTCGGCGACGAGGAGCTGCAGCACCCGATCCGCCAGATCCTCTGGTGGGGGATGAAGAAGAACCGGGAGCCGCTGCGCGGCTACTCGGAGGGCGCCAAGATCGGGATGCCGATCGGCCTGGCGGTGAAGACCGCGGCGCCGATCGTCGCCCTCTCGGCCCGCTTCAACGAAGCCAACGACGAGAACGCCCGCGAGGCACTGGCGGCGCTGCCCGCGATGCTCGACCAGGTCGACGCCTGGGTGAAGAGCGGCCTGCTGGGCGGCGAGCGCCCGAACGCGGCTGACTTCCAGATCGCGCCGAGCATCGGCCTGGCGATGACGCTGGATGACCTGCGGCCGGCGATCGCGGGGCGCCCCGCCGAGTCACTGGCGCAGCGCTACGTCCCGAACTACCCGGGCAAGATGCCGCCGGTGCTGCCGGCGGAGTGGCTGAAGCCGCTGCGCGGCGGCTGAGCGCCCGTCAGGGCCGCGGCGCGGCGCGGCGGAGGAACTTGAAACGGCTGTAGCGCAGGGAGTCTGTTTCGATCGGCCCGAACACCAGGCGCACCCCGGCGACGACGAGGACCAGGCCGAACGCGATCAGGGCCAGCCATGGCAGCCCGCCGGAGTCCGGCGCCACCTGGGCGGTCGCCGGCGCGGCGCCGGCCGAAGAAGTCGAGACGCCCTTGACGCCGCCCGAACCCTCCAGCACGGCATCGGCGCTGGCGAGGTCGACGTGGGCGTTGACATGGGCCGGAGGCTTGGGAGCCGGCTTCGCCGGGGCGGGTTCGGGCTCCGGCGCCGGCGTCGCCACCGGTTCGGGCTCTTGCGGCGCCGGTTCGGCCGTTGCTTCCGTTTCGTAGGTGCCGCTTGGCGGGGCCGGTTCCGGGGAGGGGCTTGGCGCCGGTGGAGGACTCGGAGGCGAGGGCTTGCTCGCCGATCCGCTGCCGCCGCTACCCAGCGAGCTTCCCTGCTGGGCGCCCGAGGACCCGCCGCCAGAGCCTTCGGGAGTGCCGCCTTGCGGCACCCAACCCGACGAAGGAGGCGAGCTTTCGGTCGTGGGAGAGGTTTCGGCGGGTTCTTCAGCCAGAGCGCTCGCGGGCACCGCGGCAATCAGGATTGCAACCAAGCCAAGCAGCGAGAGCGGGAGGCGCCGTTTCATAGATGGACGGATATTCTAGTTCGGCATGACTAAACGCCGCGCATCGGCCGCCGCGGTGGTCGCGACGGCACTTGGCCTCTTCCTATCTGCCCTCGCTCCGGCGGCCCCACCGACCCTCACCGTCGAAGCCACCGACGCGGTGATCGGAGGCACGATCAACGCGACCGCCGAGCTCAGCGAAAGCCCGGGCGCCGAAGGGGAAATCAGCTTCGAAGTCTTCGCCTCGAACGATCCGACCTGCGCCGGGCCAGCGCTGGACCAGAGCTCGGCCACCGTCGAAGGCGAGGGCGAGTACGCCTCCGAGGACTTCGAACCGACCGTCGCCGGGGACTACTACTGGACCGCCCTCTACTCGGGCGACGGCGTCAACGAACCGGCCGAATCGGTCTGCGCCGCGACGTCGACCGTCAGCAAGGCGAGCCCGGCATTGACCGGCTCCGCCACGTCGGGCGTGGTCGGAGCCGCGATCCACGACGAGGTGACGCTGAGCGGCGGCTTCTCCCCAGGCGGCGAAGTGACCTTCGCGGTCTATGGAGCGAGCGACGCGAACTGCGAATCGCCACTGAAATCGAGCACCGCGACGGTCAGTGGCGGCAAAGCCACCTCGGAGGACTTCGTCCCCTCGGCGGCCGGCGAATACCGCTGGTCGGCCAGCTACGGAGGCGACGTCAACAACGAACCGTTCGACCTCGACTGCGAAGCCGCCGGGCAGACCTCGAACGTCGCGAAGGCGGTTCCGAGCCTCAGCGCCAGCGCCAGCTCCGCCACGGTCGGCGGCGTGATCCACGACGCGGTTACGCTGAGCGGCGGCTTCTCCCCTGGAGGCAAAGTGACCTTCAAGGTCTTCGCCCCGGGAGACACGTCATGCGCGACCCCGCTGGAAACGACCACCGCCACCGTGGCGAGCGGCAAAGCCACCTCCGGCGACTTCCTCACCGGGCAGGCCGGGGACTTCCGCTGGACGGCGAGCTACGGGGGAGACGCGAACAACGAAGCGGTCAGCCTGGGGTGCGACGCGAGCGGGCAGACCTCGAGCGTGGCGAAGGCCTCGCCCGGCCTGGCGGCGACGGCGACCTCGACGGTCGTGGTCGGCAACACGATCACCGACCAGGCCACCCTCAGCGGCGGCTTTTCTCCCGGCGAAAAAATCGTCTTCCGCGCCTACGGGCCGGGCGACGCGAGTTGCGCCAACCCGCCCGCCTACGAAGCGTCGGTTTCGGTCAACGGCAACGGTTCTTACTCTCCGGCCGGCTTCGCCCCGGGACCGGGCCTGTACCGGTGGACCGTCGAATACAAAGGCGACGGCGACAACGAGGCCGCGAACCTGGGGTGCGATGCCGATGGGCAGGCCTCGGCGGTCGGCACGATCGACGTGAAACTGAGCGGCAGCGCCACCGGGGGCACGGTCGGCACGCCCGTCACCGCCACCGCGACCCTCCAGGAAGGGGCGATCCCGGGCGGCCAGATCGTCTTAAAGGCCTTCCAGCCCGACGATGCCAACTGCTCCGGCGCGCCGGCGTTCAGCTCGACCGTCAGCGTCGCGGGCAACGGCAGCTACCGCTCGGCTCCCTTCTCCCCCACCCGGGTCGGCAGCTTCCGCTGGACCGTCGCCTACTCGGGCGACCCGAACCACGCCCCCGCCACGGTCGGCTGCGGCAAAGCGACCTCGTCGATCTCCCAGGCGAAGCCCACCATCGCCGGCGCGGCGCCGCAGCGGATCCCCGTCGGCACGCCGTTCCGCGACGCGGCGACGCTGCGGGGCGGGTTTACCCCCGGCGGCAGGATCACCTTCCGCATCTATGGTCCGATCACGGCCGGATGCACCGGGCCCGCGTACGTCAACACCGTCTCTATCACCGGCAACGGGACCTTCAACTCGGATCCCTTCGTGCCCCTGCGGACCGGTCGCTACAGCTTCGCGGTCGGCTACTCGGGCGACGCCGAGAACCAGGCGGCAGCCGAGCCCTGTGACTCTCCCAGCCAGGTGGTCCAAGTCGTCAAGCGAGCGCCGAAGGTGAAACCGCGGGCGGTTCTGCTCGGTGGCAAGCAGATCTCGATCCGAGCCCGCCTCTCGGGCGGCGTCTCCCCCTCCGGCAGGATCACCTTCCGGCTCTACGGTCCCGAAGACAGGCGCTGCCGCCGCAAGCCGAAGTTCGGCGGCGGCATCACGGTCAAGTCGAACGGCACCTTCTCGCTGGCGCGGTACCTGGCGACCAAACCGGGCATCTACCGCCTCAGCGTCGGCTACTCGGGCGACCAGCGCAATCGTCGCTTCAGCGGCACCTGCGGCACCGCGCAGCCGATCCGGGTCAAGTAGGCGACCTCTACGAGCGCGGCGAGCGCTCCACCCGCTGCCCCTCGGGCAGAGACGCGAGCGCGTCTTTCAGCCTGGTCCCGTCCGGGAGCGTCAGCTCCGGGTCGAGCTCGAGCAGCGGCACGAGGACGAAGCGCCGGCTGCTGACCTCGCGGTGCGGCAGGGTGAGGCGGTCGCTGCTGAGCTCGAGGTCGCCGAGCAGCAGCAGGTCGACGTCGAGCGGCCGGGGGCTGTGGCGAGGGGCGTCGAAGGAGCGGCCGCGCGCGGCCTCGACCCGCTTGCAGGCGTCGAGCAGTTGCTCGGGGTCGAGGTCGGTGCGGACGCGGACCGCGGCGTTGAGGAAGTCGGGCTGGTCGAGGACCTCGCCGACCGGCTCGGTGACGTAGGTGGAGGAGACGGCCTCGACCTCGACCCCCTCCGCTTCCAGCAGCTCGATCGCCGCCCGCAGGTGGGCGGCGGGGTCGCCGACGTTGGAGCCGAGGCCGAGGTAGCCGGTCCGCTGCTCGGCCAAGCGGCTAGTCCTCGCCCTCTTCATCCTCTTCGACGGTGCGCTCCTGGGTGACCTCGACCGCCACCTCCTGGATCGCCAGCGGCAGCGGCGGCTCGGGCTTGGCGGCGCGGACGCGGACCGACTCGGAGCCGTAGCGCTCCATCAGCCGCTCCCCCACCACCTGCGCCAGGCGCTCCAGCGTTCTGTAGCTGCGCTCGGTGGCGGCGAGGGTGACGATGTCGCAGACCTGGGCGTAGTCGACCGTGTCCTCGAGCCGGTCGGTCAGCACCGCGTCGCAGTCGGGAACGTCAAAGGAGATGTCGAACTCGAGCCGCTGCCCTACCTCCTGCTCGGCTTCGGAGACGCCGTGGTGGGTGTAGATCGAGAGCCCGCGCAGCTCGATTTCGGCGCTCGACTCGATCCCGTTGCCGTGGCTCTCCATGGGCTGAACCTACCCGAGGATCGCCATCGCCACCGCCAGCGCCTGGCGCGCCTCGGCGACGTCATGGACGCGCAGCACCTCGGCACCCTCGGCGGCGGCGAGCACCGAGGAGGCGATCGTCCCGCCCAGGCGCTCGTCAGCCGCGGAGCCGTCGACCTTGCCGATGAAGCTCTTGCGCGAGGTGCCGATCACCAGCGGCCGCCCGAGCTCGCGCAGCTCGCCGAGCCGCCGCAGCAGCTCCAGGTTGTGGTCGGCGGTCTTGCCGAAGCCGATGCCGGGATCGAGCCAGACCTTCTCCTCGGCGATGCCGGCGGCGGTCGCCGCTCCCAGGCGCTTGGCGAGAAACGCCTTCACCTCGGCGACGACGTCGCCGTAGCGCGGGTCGTCCTGCATCGTCCGCGGCTCGCCGCGCATGTGCATGAGGACCACGGTGGCGCCGCGCTCGGCGCAGAGCGCCGCCATCTCCGAGTCGCCGCGCAGGGCGGTGACGTCGTTGACGATCCCGGCGCCGGCGTCGAGGGCGGCGGCGGCAACCGCTGCCTTCGAGGTGTCGATGGAGATCTCAGCTCGCGTGGCGACCAGCCCTTGGATGACGGGGACAACTCGCCGCAACTCCTCCTCCGCGGCCACCGCCTCCGCTCCCGGCCGAGTCGATTCGCCCCCGACGTCGAGGATCTCGGCCCCGGCCGCGGCCAGCTCGCGCCCGTGCGCGATCGCCGCCTCTGGGTCCAGATAGAGCCCCCCGTCGGAGAACGAGTCGGGGGTCACGTTGACCACCCCCATGAGTTTCGTCATGGCGACCTTCGCTAGGACGCGTCGCCGCCCGCGAAACCCGGACGGGGTCGCGGATTGGGCCGGGCGCCCTCGCGAGCGGCCTTTTCCGGCTCGGGCGCGGGCTCGGCCGGAGACGAGGGCGGCTCCTCCTCGTCGGCGAAGACCTCCTCGGCGGGCTTGCCTTCGAGCAGGGCGACGAACTCCTTGGCGTCGATCGTCTCCCGCTCCAGCAGCAGTTTCGAAACCCGCTCGAGGTCGTCGCGCCGCTCGTTCAGCAGGCTCTTGGCGGTCTGGTGGGCGCTCTCGACGATGCGGCGGATCTCGTCGTCGATCTCGCGGGCGATCTCGTCGGAATAGTCGGGCTCGGAGCTGAACTCGCGGCCGAGGAACGGCTGACCGCGATCGTGGCCGAAGACCCGGGGCCCGAGGCGCTCGGACATCCCGAACCGCATCACCATCTGCTTCGCCGTCTCGGTCACCTTTTCGAGGTCGTTTGAGGCGCCGGTGGTGATCTCGCCGAAGACGATCTCCTCGGCGGCGCGGCCGCCCAGGGTCATCGCCATCGTGTCGGTCAGCTCGGCGCGAGTGGTGAGGAACTTGTCCTCGGTCGGCAGGCTGATCGTGTAGCCGAGCGCCTGGCCGCGGCTGATGATCGA
>JBIOTO010000107.1:0-11584 GCA_044865945.1 Solirubrobacterales bacterium | reverse complement strand
GAGTGCCCGGGGACCCTCACCCGGCACCTCTTGTGATCCGCTGTGGCTAGGCTGGATCCCATGGAGCAGTGGCTGAGGCCTCTATTTGATGCTGAGGGGATGCGCGCTGTCGATGCCTGGGCTATTGAGGAGGTTGGGGTTCCTTCTTTGGAGTTGATGGAGGCTGCCGGTCGGGCTGTGGCTGAGGCGGTGGCGGAGTTGGCTCCGGATGGGCCGGTGCGGGTTGTTTGCGGGAAGGGGAATAACGGCGGCGACGGGTTCGTTGCGGCTCGGTTGCTGCGGGAGATGGGATTCGAGGTCGAGGCGCTTTTGCTGTGGCCCGGGGAGGAGCTGCGGGGGGACGCGGCTGTCAACTACGAGCGGTTCGGCGGCGAGTTGCTGGAGGGCGACCTTGTCGAGCGGCTGAGCGATTCCGGCGCGGTGGTCGACGCGATTTTCGGGACCGGGTTCGAGGGGGCGCCGCGGGAGCCCGCGGCCGGGGCGATCGAGGCGATCAACCGTTGCGGCGCGCCTGTCGTTGCCTGTGACATCGCCTCGGGCATCGACGCTTCGACCGGCGAGGTCGCGGGGGAGGCCGTCGAGGCGGACGTCACCGTCAGCTTCCACGCCGCCAAGGTGGGTCACCGGGTCGCTCCTGGCAAGTGGCACACCGGCGAGCTGCGGGTGGCGCCGATCGGGATCCCGGATGGGGCGCCGGGCGATGCGGTGGTGGGAGAGATCGACCTCGCGGTGCTGTCGCTAACGCCGCGCCGCGGACCCCACTCGACCAAGTTCAGCTCCGGGCAGGTGGCGATCGCCGGCGGCTCGCGCGGCCTCACCGGCGCGGTGCGGATGGCGTCGCTGGCGGCGATCAGGGCCGGGGCCGGCTACGCGACCGTCGCCGTCCCCGCCGACCTGGAGGCGGTCTTCGAGATCGCCCAGCCGGAGGTGATGTCGGTCGGCTGCCCGGGCGGCGACGGCTGCCTCGTGCCGGCCTCGGAGAAGTCTGTGCTCCGCGCCTTCGAGCGGGCCGCGGCGGGGATCTTCGGCCCCGGCCTGGGGAAGGACCCCGGCTCCTTCGAACTCGCGCGCTCGGTCGTCCCCAGGATCGAGGCGCCGCTGGTCATCGATGCCGACGGCCTCAATGCCTTCGCCGACCGCCTCGGCGAGCTGTCCTCGCGCCGGGCGCCGACGATCCTCACCCCGCACGCCGGCGAGCTCGGCCGTCTGCTCGAACGCGACTCAGAAGAGGTCGGCGCCCACCGCCTCACCTCCGCCCGGGAAGCCGCCGTTCAGGCGGGGGCGACCGTCGTCCTCAAGGGCGATGACACGATCGTCACCGACGGCACCCGCGTCGCCGTCAACGCGATCTCGGCCCCGGCGCTCGCCACCGCCGGCACCGGCGATGTGCTCTCGGGGATGACCGCGGCGCTGCTCGCCCGCGGGCTCGGCCCTTTCGCCGCCGCCTGCGCGGCGGTCATCGCCCACACCCGCGCCGGCCGCGACGCGGCCGCCCGGGTCGGGGCGGCGGAGTCGGTGATCGCCGGCGACGTGATCGACTCGATCCCCTTGGCGATACGTCCCGACGGCTCGGTCGAATAACCTCGCGGCCATGAAGACCGCCGGAGACATCATGGACCGCGACGTCCCCAGCGTCCGTCCCGAGGAAGACGCTCGCACCGCCATCGACCTGCTCGCCAAGACCGATCTCGGCGCGATCCCGGTGGTCGATGAGGGCAACAAGGTCGTCGGCATCGTCAGCGAGTCCGACCTGATCATCAGCGAGGAGGAGTCCGACCTCCACCTGCCGCACTACCTCAACATCATGGGCGGGATCGTCTTCGTCGGCTCGATGAAGGGCTTCGACGAGCGGCTGGAGAAAGCGTTCGCGACCCAGGTCTCGGAACTGATGACCGCCGACCCGATCGTCTGTCACGACTACGAGAACGTCGACCGGGTGGCGAAGAAGATCGCCGACGAGCACCACAACCACCTGCCGGTGGTCGACGCCGACGGCAACCTGGCCGGCATGGTTACCAGGGCCGACGCGCTGGCCGCCCTGGTCGCCGACTCGGAGTAGCCCCGTGGAGCGGGCGGTCGCCCGGATCGATCGCGACGCCGTTCGCGCCAACTGCGCCCGCCTGAAGTCGGAGCTGACGGACGGGGCGGAGCTCTGCGCGGTGGTCAAGGCCGACGGCTACGGCCACGGCGCCGACGTTTGCGCGGCCAGCGCGCTCGACGGAGGTGCGACCCGTCTGGCGGTCGCGACGGCCAGCGAGGCCGAGCAGATCGGCCGCCGCTTCCAGCACGTGCCGCTGCTGACGATGGGCGCCCTGACCGCGGAGGAGGTCGACGACGTGATCTCGGCGGGCTCGGAGCTGGCGCTCTGGCGCGAGGACTTCCGCCGGCTCGTCGCCGACCGGGCCAGGGCGCACGGCCACCGGGCCCGGGTCCACGTCAAGTACGACAGCGGCATGGGCCGGCTCGGCAACAGCGACCCGGCCGAGGTGCTGGCGCTGGCCAGGGCCTGCGCCGAGGACCCGAGCCTGGAGCTGGCCGGCATCTGGACGCACCTGGCGACCGCCGACGAACCCGACTCCGCCTACTTCGACGAGCAGCTCGACCGCTTCGACGAGGTCGTCGCCGCGGTCAAGGCCGAGCATCCTGGGGTTACCGCCCATGCCGCCAACAGCGCCGCCGTCCTCCGCGACAAGCGCTCCCACCACGACGTGGTCCGCTGCGGCGTCGCGGTCTACGGGCTCGACCCCTTCCAGCGTGACCCCGCCGACCACGACCTGCGCCCGGTGCTCTCGCTCCGCTCCCACGTCGCCGACGTCAAGCGTTTCCCCGCCGGCGCCAGCGCCGGCTACGGGCGCAAGTGGAAGGCACCGGTCGACACCTGGGTCGGGGTGATCCCGCTCGGCTACGGCGACGGTGTCCGCCGCGCGTTGACCAACAACGCCGAGGTCCTCGTCCGCGGCCACCGCCAGCCGCTGGTCGGGACCGTCTCGATGGACAACGTCACGATCGACCTCGGCCCGGAGACCGAGGTCGAACCAGGCGACGAGGCCGTCCTGATCGGCCGCCAGGGCGACGAGCAGATCCTCGCCGAGGAGGTCGCCAGGCGCCTCGACACGATCAACTACGAGGTCACCTGCGCGATCTCGCCGCGAGTGCCACGCCGGCCGGTTTGACCAGGGCGCTTTTGTATTCCCATGGTTGACAAAAGCGCCACTCGCTTAAAGGATGCGCCGGTCGTCGCCGCGGCTCGTCGTGCCCTGCCGGGCGCCGACGGCGTCTGGGTCGTCGGCGGCGCGGTGCGCGACGCGGCGCTTGGTCGCGAGGTCGCCGACCTCGATCTCGCCGTCGCGGGCGACCCCGGCACCGCCGCCCGCGCGATCGGCAAGGAGCTCGGCGAGCACGCCTTCGAGCTCTCGGCCGAGTTCGGAACCTGGCGCGTAGTCGCCGGCGAGAGCGGCTGGCAGATCGACGTCACCGCGCTGCGCGGCGGCAGCATCGACGCGGACCTCGGCGAGCGCGACTTCACGATCGGCGCCGTCGCCGTACCTCTGGAGGGTGGAGACCCGATCGACCCCTTCGCGGGCTTGACCGACCTCGGCGAGAAGCGCCTGCGCGCGGTCTCTGACCAGAGCTTCGCCGCCGACCCTTTGCGCCTGCTGCGGGCGCCGCGCCTGGCGGCGGAGCTGGGGCTGGAGATCGAGCCGCGGACCGCCGAGCTGGCCCGTGCCAGCGCCGCCAAGGCCGGCGACCCGGCTGGCGAGCGCCAGCTCGCCGAGCTGCGCCAGCTGATGGGCGGCCCCGACCCGCTGCGCGGACTCGCCCTGCTCGGCGAGCTCGGTGTCGAGGGGGCCGTGCTGCCGGAGCTGGAGCTGCTGCGTGGGGTCGAGCAGGGGCCGAACCACCACCTCGACGTCTACGACCACACCATCGCCGTGCTGGAGCACACGCTCGAAGTCGAGGCGGACCTGGAGCGTTTCGCCGGCGACCGCGCCGCCGAGGTCGAGGGGCTCCTGGACGAGCCGCTAGCCGACGAGGTGAATCGCCGCACGGCGCTGCGCTTCGGCGCCCTCCTCCACGACATCGCCAAGCCGGCGACCAAGGCCGAGTTCAACGGCTTCGTCGGCTTCAAGGGCCACGACGAGGTCGGCGCCGAGGTCATCGGCTCGATCTGCGGCCGCCTGCGCGCCAGCCGCAAGCTGACCCAGCATCTGCAGGGGCTGGCCCGGCACCACCTTCGCCTCGGCTTCATGGTCGCCGAGATGCCGCTGCCGCCCCGTCGCGTCCACGCCTACCTGCGGGCGACCGACCCGGTCACCGTCGACGTCACCCTGCTGACCGTCGCCGACCGGCTCTCGGCCCGCGGGGTGGGCCCGATCGCCAGGCCCGAGATGGTCGCCGCCCACCTCCAGCTCGCCCGCGAGATGGTCGCCGCCGGTCTCGACTGGCGCCGCGAGGGGCCGCCGGAGCCGCTGTTGCGGGGCGACGAGATCGCCGCCGAGCTGGAGATCGAGCCGGGGCCGGAGCTTGGTTCGGCGCTGGCCGAGCTGGAGGCCGCGCAGTACGCGGGCGAAGTCACCGACCGCGCCGGGGCACTGCAGCACCTGCGCCGTTAGATACGCTGCCTGCCGCATGGCCAAAGAGGAAAAGATCGAAATGGAGGGGGAGATCACCGAGGCTCTCCCCAACACCATGTTCCGAGTCAAACTGGACAACGATCACGAGGTCCTCGGCCACATCTCCGGCAAGATGCGCCGTCACTACATCCGCATCCTCCCGGGCGACCGAGTCAAGATCGAGCTTTCTCCATACGACCTCGACCGCGGCCGGATCACCTATCGCTACAAATAGCCCGCTGGCGGTGTCCTCAGTCGCTCGCGTGCAGAGCACGCCACGCTCCCTGCGTCCTTGCCAGCGAACTATTTGAAGCGATAGGACGGATCTGGATCCGCTAGCTCAGCCACCAGCGCCGACCAGGCGAAGTCCCTGGCGCCCATGCCGGTGCCGTCGCGCGGGTCGTAGTACTCGCGCAGGCCTTCGCGCGCGGCCGCGCCGATCACGCCGCTCGCCAGCTGGGTCGCCTCGGCCTCATAGCCGAGTCGGCGCAGGCCGAGCCAGACCAGCCAGGCCGAGTTGACCCAGGTCGGGCCGCGCCAGTAGCGGCGGATCGGCCCGTGACCGCCACCCGGTTCGTAACCGCGCTCGCCGACCGCCACCGAGGGCGGGGCGACCGGGGTGAGGAACTCGCGCTCGCTCAGCAGGTGCTCCTCGACCAGGCGCCGGCCGATCTCCTCCGGCAGGTCGGGCAGCGCCAACGGCGCCAGCGAGGCCCAGGTCAGCGTCTGCGGGCGCAGGCCGCCCGGCTGCGCCTCGTCGAGGAAGAGGCCGCGCCGCTCGTCCCAGAGCCGGTCGACTAGGGCCGGCGTCGCCGAGGGACGCCCCAGCGCCCGCAGCGAGAGCGACCAGAGAGTGTTGACGAGCGGTTCGCAGAGGACCGGTCCGCCGGCATCGCGGATCCGCCGTGCGTCCCAGCCGAGCCGCCGGTTGCGGCGCACCAGCAACGGGAAGCCGATCCGCCCGTTGGCCCGCCGACCCCACACCTCTTCGAACTTGGGTGAGGCGTCGAGCCCGGACTCGTCGGGCTGAACGATCCACAGCAGCCCGTCGCCCTCGAGGTCGCGGTTGGCGGACAACCACTCGACCTGTTGCGCGATCCGCGGCTCCTCAGCCGGGTCGCCGACGGCGATCCGCCAGGCCCAGGCCAGCAGCGGCGGCTGGATCGACTCGGTCTGGTCGGTGTCGCGGCTGGCGACGTTGTAGAAGAGCAGCCGCAGCAGGGAGACCCGGCTGCGCCAGAAGATCGTGTGGCCGACGAACCCGTCGGGGCGCTGCGCCGCCAGCAGGCTCTCCAGCTCGGCCCGGGCGCGGGCCGGCTCGAAGCGCCGCCAAACGATCGCCGCGAAGCAGGAGTCCCAGTACCACTGCCAGGGGTAGCGGCCGGGGCTCGGCTCGGTGTATTCGAAGCGGGTCCCGCGGCGCTCGCCGACGACCCAGTTCTGGCGCAGCACCCGCTCGGTCTCGGCAAGGACCGCCTCGCGCTCAGACATTGGTGCGGCGCATCTCGCGCAGGGCCAGCGCCCCGAGGAGCGCCAACAGCCCCGCGATCGCGATCAGCCCGGGCCAGGTGTCGGCCCAGGTGACGCTGCCGACGAATCCCTGCCGCGCCGCTTCCAGCACCTGGGTCAGGGGGTTGATTTCGGCCACCTTCTCAAGCCAGGGCTGCAGCAGTTCGGTCGGCGCGTAGGCGGGGGTGAGGAGGACCAAGGCCATCATCCCGGCCTGCATCAACGGCGCCGCCGACTGGCTCTTGAAGCGCAGCGCCAGCATCGATCCCCAGCAGGCGGCGACCGCGGCCATCGCGGCGACCATCAGGTAGCAGACGACCAGCCCGTCGAGCCCCGGCCACTGGGCGCCGAGGACGAAGGCGATGCCGAGGACGAAGGTCGCCGGCACCAGCGAGCGCAGGCTCGCCGCCAGCACGGTGCCGGCCAGCAGCACCCAGCGGGGCGCGGGGGAGACGAGCAGCCGGTCGACCCAGCCACCTTCGTAGTCCCGCGCCAGGTTGACCCCCGCCGCGGCGCCGGTGAAACCAGCCCCCTGAAGCATGCTGACCGGGACGATGAAGCTCTCGTACGAGCTCGTTTCGAACCCCTGCAGCTGGGTCAGGGCGCCGAAGACGCCGTTGAGGCCGAGAAAGAAGATCGTCGGCGCGAGGACACCGGGGATCGCGGCCCCGGGAACACGGATCAGCTCGTTCTTGGCCCGCGCCATCAGTGCCGCGATCGTCGCCAGGTTCGCGCGCCAGGCCGGCGGGGAAGTCGTCATTGCCGTGGTCGCCTCCATCAGCCCACCCGCAGCCGGTGTCTGAGCGCCCTGGCGCTGAGGACGAGGCCGAGGACGACGATGCCGAGGATCGCCGCCACCGCCTCCAGGGTCTGGGTCGCGTCGATCCCGGAGATGATCGGCTCGCGCACGCCTTCGACGATGAAGCTGAGCGGGTTGTATTCGGCGATCGTCTTCGCCGGCTCGATCATCAGCTCCTGGGGGAAGAAGGCGGAGGAGAGGAAGAGGACGACGAGGACCAGCGGGAAGAGGCCCTGGACGACGCTGGCGCTGCCGCTGCGCAGGGCGATCGCGGCGCCGATGCCGCCGACCGCCAAAGCCGAGGCGGTGACCAGCGCTATCGCCAGCAGCGCCCCTGGCGCGCCGCCCTCGATCTCGGCCCCGAAGACGAGGCCGATGACCAGGAACCAAATGGCGGCGAAGAGGCCCAGCGCCGCGGTGCCCGCCAGCCGTCCGAGGACGATCGCGAAGCGCGGGATCGGCGCCGCGAAGAGGCGGTCGGTGAAGCCCATCTCGATGTCGACCGCGAAGGCGATGCCGCCGCTGTTGCCGGCCAGCATCATCGATTGCATCATCGCCCCGGCCAGCATGAACTGGAGGAAGCTCTGGACCGGTGGGAACCCGGGCAGTTCGACGCCGGCACTGGCGCCGCCGGTCTGGACCGCCAGCAGCAGGGTGGGGAAGACGACGATCGGCGAGATCAGCTGCGGCCGGCGGAAGGTCTGGCGGATCGAGCGGGCGCCCAGCGCCCGCACCACCCGCGCCGTCGTCGCCAGGTCGCTCACGCCTCGACCGGCTCCTCGTCGCCGCCCGCGCTCTCCTCTTTTTCGAGGTGATGGCCGGTCTTGGCGACGAAGACGTCGTCGAGGCTGGGGCGGACCAGCTCCAGCGATTCGACCGCGATCCCGGCCTCGTCGAGGGCGCGGACGACCCGGGGGACGTCGGCGGCGCCGTTGGCGACTTCGAGCAGGACCCGTTTGCCGTCCTTCGGCGGCAGCAGCTTGCCGAGCTCGGCGCAGACCCGCTCGGCCTCCGCCACCGCGCCCTCGCCGACCAGCAACTCGACGTGGGGGTTGCCGACCTCGCCCTTGAGCGCCTCCGGGGTGCCCTCGGCGACGATCCGGCCGCTGTCGATGATCCCGACGTTGTCGGCCAGCTGGTCGGCCTCCTCGAGGTACTGAGTGGTGAGGAAGACGGTGGTCCCCTCTTCGTTCAGCGCCCGCACCTCCTCCCAGATCGTCTTCCGGCTGACGGGATCCAGTCCGGTGGTCGGCTCGTCGAGGAAGAGGACACGCGGTTCGTGAACCAGCGCCGCCGCCAGGTCGAGCCGGCGCTGCATCCCGCCCGAGTAGGTGCCGACGCGGCGGTCGGCGGCGTAGCTGAGGCCGACCCGCTCGAGCAGGCCGTCGGCCCGCTCCCGTCCGCGCGCCGGAGGCAGGCCCTGCAGGGTGGCCTGGAGGCGAATAAGCTCGCGGCCGGTCATCAGCGGGTCGAGCGCGGCTTCCTGCAGGGCAACGCCGATCGTGCTCCGCACCTGGCGCGCCTCGGCCACGACGTCATGGCCGGCGACGCTGGCGCGCCCGCCGGTCGGCAGCAGCAGGGTCGTCAGCATCCGCACCGTGGTCGTCTTGCCGGCGCCGTTCGGTCCGAGGAAGCCGTAGATCTCGCCCTCGCCGACCCGCAGGTCGATTCCCTGCACGGCGAGCACCTCGTCGAACGCGCGCTCCAGTCCCTCGACGACTATCGCCGGCACGGCGCCTAGGCCTCCAGCGGCTCGGCGCCCCGCGCGGTCGGCGGGGTCGCCTCGACCCAGCGGCGGCCGTTGGCCCGCTCAATCGCCTCGGCGGCGTCGAGCAGCAGCTCGTCCCGTCCCCAGGCAGCCTGCAGCTGCAGCGCCACCGGTAGCCCCTCGGCGGAGCCGACCGGGACGCTGATCGCGGGGATGCCGGTGAGGTTGGCGAGGGCGCCGCCGCGGACGTTGGCTTCGTCGGCGGTGAGGGTGCCGGAGGGCAGCTCGACGACCGGCGCCTCCAGCGGCGGCGCCACCGCCGGCACCGTCGGGCAGGCGAGCACGTCGACCTCCTCGAAGATGGCGGCAACGGTGTGACGGGCGATGGTCCGGATCTGGTGCGACTTGACCGTCGCGATCGCGGGCAGCAGCACCCTGAACTTGAGCAGGCCGCGGGCCAGCGGGCTGAGCTCGGGGTCGAGGTTGTTGAGGCGCTCCGGAGTGATGCCGCCGAGGCTCTCGCTGTTGGCGATCAGGATCGTCGCCAGGGTCGCGACCGCCAGCTCGGGGATCTCGATCTCGCGGACCTCGCCGCCGGTCTCCTGCCGCAGGTCCTCGACCGCGCTCTCGCAGGCCTCGCGCACGGCGGGGTCGACGTCATCGCTGACCTCTCCGGCGATTACGCCGATCCGCAGGCCACCCGCGTCGCCCGCCTTCAGCTCCTCGCCGAAGAGGGCCGAGTCGAGCAGGCGGCAGTCGGCGGCGTCGGCGCAGAGGGCGCCGGAGACGATCGTGGTCGAGACCGCGGCCATGTGGTGGCCGTCCATCGCCGAGCGGCCGAAGGTCGGCTTCAGGCCGGTGAGGCCGCAGTAGGCGGCGGGGTAGCGGATCGAGCCGATCCCGTCGGCGCCGACCGAGCCGGCGACCAGGCGGGCGGCAACCGCAGCGGCGGGTCCGCTGGAAGAGCCACCGGGGCAGCGCTCGGTGTTCCAAGGGTTGCGGGCGGGACCGTAGACGGAGACGTTGCCGGTACTGCCGGCGCCCAGCTCGTGCATGTTGCCGACGCCGACGACCACCGCGCCCGCGTCGCGCAGCGCGCGGTAGGGGCCGGACTCGCCCGGTTCCGCCGTGGCCAGCATCTCGGCGGCGCCGAAGCGCTGCGCCCGCCAGGGCAGCGGCCACTCGTCCTTGATCACGACCGGGACCCCGCGCAGCGGTCCCGCCGGGGCGGCGGCGAGCATCTCGCGCGAGCGCTCGGGGAAGGTCTCGACGACGGCGTTGAGGGCAGGGTTCCGCTCCTCGATCCGCGCCAGGGTCGCCTCCAGCAGCTCGGCCGCGTCCACCTCGCCGGTGGCGATCGCCGCCGCCTGCTCGCGCAGCGAGAGGTCGAGGGCGTCGCTCATCGCGGCGGCGCCTGGGAGAGGTCGGGACTCCGCTCGGCCGGGGCCTGGCTGGTGTCGAGCGCGACCAGCTCGAGGATCGCCGGCCAGAACAGCTGGTAGGCGGCGCCGATCACCGCCAGCTCGATCTCGTCGGCCTCGATGCCGAAGGCGGCTAGACCCGCCGGGATGAAGTCGTCTGAGGTGTTCGCGGCCTCCACTGAGCGCCGCGAACCCTACCTGGGCTCCTGGCCGGGATCCTGCAAGCCGCCCGGCAAGGCCGCATCCCGTCGCCACGGGCGGCAGGATTTGCCCCGCAACTGGGGAACGCCCCCTGTGTTGGCTCAATCGATGCTTCACGCAGATACGAAATCCACCTTCAGGCGCGCCTGGGCGCTGCTGGCCGCCGCCGGCCTGTTCGCGGCGCTGGTCGCCGTCGTGGCGCCGAACGCCGCCGACTCGGCGCCGCTGCGCGTCGTCGTCCTCGGCCAGACGCCGGAAACGCCACCGGCCTCCTGCCCGGGCAAAATCGTCAACGGCGTCGAGGTAACCCCCTGCCGGGTCGAGGGGCACGTCAGCGGCTTCCAGGCGATCGCCGACGGGGTCGCGCGTCCCTACGAAGCGCCGTTCGAAGGCAAAATCGTCGCCTGGTCGATCACCCTGGCCAAGCCCTCAACGGTGGAAACCAAAGAAACCACCGACGAGGTGGGCTTCTTCAACGACTTCCTCGGCACTCCCTCGCAGGCCCGGATCGGCGTCCTGCGCCCGGTCGAGGAATCGAAACCGCCGAAATACAAATTGGTGCGCCAGAGCCCGGTGGAGATCCTCAACCCCTACTTCGGCAGCACCCCGGTCTTCGCCCTCGACCACCCGCTGACCGTGCTCAAAGGCCAAGTCGTGGCGCTGACGATCCCGACTTGGGCGCCGATGTTCGCCTTCAACGTCTCCGCTGACAACACCTGGCGCGGCAGCCGCCTGCCCGAACACTGCTCTTCCAAGGAAGACATCCAGGGCGGCCACCCCCAGCAGGGCGTCGGCAAAATCAAGACCTACGGCTGCTACTACTCCAACGCTCGCCTGCTCTACACGGCGACGCTAGTCAAAAAGCCATAGTCGGTTCTAAAGCGCTTCTTGACGCAGACCGCAGTAGGGGCAGTCGCTGACGTCGAGGCCGATCAGCTGGTCGCAGCGGCGGCAGGCGCGGAGGTTCTCGGGGCTGCGGGGCAAGGAGGAGACTGAGGGAGCCAACGGCAGGACCATGCCGACCGGCTCCATCTCCTCGCCGGTCTCGCGATCGACGTAGACCGAGCCCGGCTCGGCGTGGGCGATCGCCTCGCGACCCGAGGCCGCGGCGCGCATCCGGTAGAGCTGCTTCTCGTTCATCGCCGGAGAGGTTATTAGTTTGGGCGGCTCCGATGCGCGTCCTCATCTTCCACGGCTACATGCTGCGCGGCACCGGCAGCAACATCTACAACGTCAATCTGGCTCCGGCCCTGGCGCGGCTCGGCCACGAGGTGCACCTGTTCTGCCAGGACCGCGAGGTGCGTATCGAGGGCGTCCAGGTTCACAACCCCGA
>JBIOTO010000106.1:0-6874 GCA_044865945.1 Solirubrobacterales bacterium | reverse complement strand
CCACCGGCGCCCTCCCCCTCCACCAGCCCCACCCACTAAGCAGGCTGCGCCGCCTCTCGGGCCTCCTCGCCGGCGAGTGCCTCGCCGCCGGGGCTGGCCTCGGCGACCGCCGCCTCGGGAGTGGTGGTCCGGCCTTTGGACCGGATCGCGGTCGCCCCGATCAGCGCCCCGACGAGAGCGACGAAGCCGGAGACGGTCATCGCGTGGCTGACCGCGTAGACGAAGGCTTCGTTGCCCGCCGTCACGACTTCCGTCGCCTGGCTCGCGCCGAGGCCCTGCACGTGCGGCACCCCGCCGCCGCCCAGCTGGTCGGAGATCGATTCGCGCTGCGCGGCGGTGACGCCGGTGCCGCCCAGCAGCGAGTCCAGCTTCGAGCTGACCAGGCCCTGGAAGATCGCGCCGGTGACGGCGATGCCGAGGCTGCCGCCGACCATGCGGAACATCGAGAGCACCCCGGAGGCGATCCCGGCTTTCTGCACCGGCACCGCGTTCATCGCCGCGCTGGTCATCGGCGACATCGTCATCGCGACGCCGATGCCGAGCAGCATGAACCCGGGCAGCAGGTCGAGGTAGCTGGAGTCCACCGCGATGCGGCTGAAGCTGAACAGCGAAGCGGCGACGATCAGCAGCCCGCCGGCGATCAGCCAGCGCGGCCCGAAGCGGTCCGACAGCCGCCCGGCGACCGGCGCGACGCCAACGATCATCAGGGTCGAGGGCAGGAACCGCACCCCCGCCTCCAGCGGCGAGTAGTGGAGGATGTCCTGCATGTAGAGGGCGAGGAAGAAGAAGACGCCCATCATCGCGAAGGTGATGATCAGCGCCACCATCACCGAGGCGAGGAAGTTGCGGTCGCTGAGCAGGTCGAACTGCACCATCGGCGCCTTCACCCGGTTCTCGACGAGGACGAAGGCGGGCAGCGCCACCGCCGCCCCGACCAGCAGGGCGATGACCTGCGGCGAGCCCCAGCCCCAGGCGTTGCCCTCGACCAGGGCGAGGACCAGCGCGGTCAGGCCAGCCGTCAGCACGGCGACGCCGGCGTAGTCGACGTCACGGCCGACCGAGGTGTCGCGCGACTCGCGCACCGCGAACAGGGTCGCGAACACCGCGCCCACCGCGACCGGGATGTTGATGTAGAAGATTGCCCGCCAGCTGACGTGCTCGGTGAGGAAGCCACCCAGCACCGGCCCGACGGCCAGCGCCAGGGCCGAGACGCCGGCCCAGGTGCCCATCGCCTTGCCGCGCTCGTGGGCGGGGAAGGCGTCGGTGATGATCGAGAGCGTGCCCGGCATCATCAGCGCCGCGCCGACGCCCTGCACGACCCGGCTGACCACCAGCGCGGTCTGGTCGGGCGCGAGGCCGGCGGTCGCCGAGGAGAGGGCGAAGATGACGACGCCGACGAGGAACATCAGCCGCCGGCCGAAGATGTCGCCCAGCCGGCCGCCGGTCGCCAGCAGCACGGCGAAGGAGAGCGTGTAGCCGTTGATCGTCCACTCCAGGCCGCTGATCGAGGCCCCCAGGTCCTGCTGGATCGAGGGCAGGGCGACGTTCACGACCGTGTTGTCGAGCATGATCATGAACAGCGCGAAGCACATGGCCCCGAGCGTCCACCACTTGCGGTTGTCGTCGGTGATCAGGTGGCGGTAACGGGTCAAGAGCGATCACTTCCCTTCATCTGCTGGTAGGTCTGGGCGAGGTCCTCGCGGTCGAGGAGCGCCTCCACGGCGGCGTCGAGCTTGCGTCGCTGCGCCGCGCTCAGGGTGGTTACGAAGGTCTCGATTCCGGTCATGCGGACGGTGACCAGGGTGGCGACCAGCTCCTTGCCCTTGGCCGTGATCTGCACCCGGCGAACGCGGCGGTCGTCCGGGTCCTCGACCCGGGTTGCCAGCTTCGCCTTGACCAGCGCGTCGACGGCGCGGCTCATCGAGGGGACGGAGACGCCGAACCGCTCGGCCAGGTCCGAGACCTGCCACGGCTGCGGCTGGTCCCCCAGCCCGCCCAGCTCCAGCAGGGCCTTGCACTGGGTCATCGAAAGCCCCGACTCCTCGATCACTCGCAGCTGGTTGCCGCGGTCGTAGAGGAAGACGTGGTGCAGGAGCGCCGCCACACGAGCGGCGGTGTCGTGCTCGGCCGAGCTCACATCGCGGCGAGCCTCGGCGATCGCTTTCAGGTCAGTCGCATGCATTTCGATAATAGTTGCACAGGCGCAACCATTTCAAAAGGGCAATAGTTGTTTGTGTGATGCATATCCGCCCGCGGCTGCCGCCGCCCGCGGGGCTAACGTCCGTCCCATGCAGCCGGACCACGCGCAGCTCGATCGCGAACACGTCTGGCACCCCTTCACCCAACAGCAGGGCTGGAGCGAGGAAGAGCCGCTGATGATCGAGCGCGGCGAGGGCTCCTACCTCTACGACGTCGACGGCCGCCGCTACCTGGACGGGACCGCGGCGCTGTGGTGCAACGTCCACGGCCACCGCCACCCGGTGATCGACGCCGCCGTCCGCGAGCAGCTCGACCGCGTCGCCCACACGACGATGCTCGGCCTCTCGCACCCGGGCGCGACCGAGCTGGCCGCCCGCCTGGTCGAGATCGCCCCCGAGGGCCTGTCCCGCGTCTTCTACTCCGACTCCGGCTCGACCGCGGCCGAGATCGCCCTGAAGATCGCCTTCCAGTACCAGCAACAGCGCGGCGGCGAGCATGCCGGGCGAACCAAGTTCGTGCGCCTGCGCGAGGCCTACCACGGCGACACGATCGGCTCGGTCTCGATCGGGGGCATCGACCTCTTCCACTCGACCTACCGGCCGCTGCTGTTCGAGACCCACGTCGCCGAGCCGGGCGACGCCGAGGACCTCGAGCGGGTGCTGGCGGCGCACGGCGAGGAAGTGACGGCGGTGGTAGTCGAGCCCCTGGTCCAGGGGGCGGCGGGAATCCTCGTCCAGCCACCCGGCTATCTGCGCGCCGCCCGCGAGCTCTGTGACCGCCACGGCGTACTGCTGATCTGCGACGAGGTGGCGACCGGTTTCGGCCGCACCGGGACGATGTTCGCCTGCGAGCAGGAAGGCGTCGCGCCCGACCTGATGTGCCTGGCGAAGGGAATCACCGGCGGCTACCTGCCGCTGGCCGCGACCCTGACCACGGAGGAGATCTACGAGGGCTTTCTCGGCAGCTACGAGGAGTTCAAGACCCTCTTCCACGGCCACACCTACACCGGCAACCCGCTCGCCTGCGCGGCGGCGCTCGCCAACCTCGAGGTCTTCGAGCGGGAGCAAACGCTGGAGCGCCTGCGACCGAAGATCGCCCTCTTCGAGGAGCTCCTCGCCGAGGTGGCGGCGATGCCCGAGGTCGCCGAGGTGCGCCAGAAGGGCGTGATGGTCGGCATCGACCTCGGCGACCACGACGCGGCGCTGCGGATGGGTCACCGGGTGACGGTCGAGGCACGCGAACGCGGCGCCTTCATCCGCCCGCTGGGTAACACGATCGTGCTGATGCCCCCGCTCTCGATCTCCGAGGAGGAGCTGCGGGAGCTGGTCGCGATCGCCCGCGACTCGATCCACGCCGCGGTGGCTTCCGCGCCGGCGGTTCTCCCTCAAGCCGCCTGAGTCGATACTGATCCTGTGACGGATCGGGATCCGGCCCGTAGCTCGGGCATGGAGCAAACGCTTGTCGCCGAAGCCAAGGACGCGCCGCGGGCCGGCGACCTCGCCTTCGACCGCCTCTACCGCTCCAGCCGCGACGACGTCTACGCCTACGTCGCCAGCCTGCTGCGCGACGCGCCGGCGGCCGAGGAAGTCACCGCCGCCGCCTTCGAGCGCGCCTACCGCAAGCGCCACCGCTTCGACCCCGAGCGCGGCGAACCCCGCGCCTGGCTGTTCGGCATCGCCCGCAACGCCGCCCTCGACGAGCTGCGACGCCGCGGCCGCCAGGCGGAGCTGACGGCCGAGCCGGAGGACCTCCACGCCCGAGCCCTCGACGAGGCCGCCGAGCACAGCGAGCGGCGGCTGACGGTCTCGGCGGCGCTGGAGCGGCTGGAACCGCGAGAGCGCGAGCTGATCGCGCTCAAATACTTCGCCGGCCTTGCCAATGCCGAGATCGCCCAGGTGCTCGGAATCGGCGAGTCGAACGCCGGCACCCGGCTGCACCGGGCAATGACCAAGTTGAGGGAGGCCTGCGATGGAGACGCCTAAGGACAGGGACGACCAGCTGGCCGCCGAGCTGCGGGCGCTGCGGCCGGAGCCGCGCCCCGAGTTCACCGCCGAGCTCGACCAGCGCGCCGCCGCGGGCTTCCCGCGGCGCTCTCGCCTGCCGCGGCTCTCGCTCGGGCTGCGCGCGTTCCCGCCGCGGCGCCTGCTGCTGGCCGGAGGAGCGGTTGCGGTCTTCGTGGTTCTCGCCGCTTCGACGCTGATCGTGGCCAATCAGGGCGACTCGGGGCCCCAGGACAATCTTGCCCTGCTCGAACCCAAGCCCGAGCCGGCGACGTCGTCACCTGAACCTCCCGACAAGGCAGCGGGTGGCTTCAACTCTCCAGAGGCCTCTGAAACCCAATACGCAACGGACGTACCGTCGGTCCCCTCCGAAGCGAGCAGCGCGCCAAGCGCTGCCGGCAGCGCATCCGGCGCGGCACCTATCGAAATCGAGCGGACCAGCGGGAACGCCCGCCGCCGCGCGGTTGAGCGCTCTGCCGAGATCGTCCTCGCCGCCGAGCCCGGCGACGTCGGCGAGGACTCCTCCGAGGTCTTCGAAGTCGTCCACGCCCACGACGGCATCGTCATGCGCTCCTCCAGTCGCGAGGGGAAGCCGGGCCGAGCAGGCGCCCGCTTCGAGCTATTGCTTCCCAGCGACGACCTGGGCGACTCCCTCGCCGCCCTCTCGGCGATCGACGAGGTGCGCTCGCGGCACGAGGCGACCACCGACATCACCGCCCCCACCGTCGACACGGCCGAGCTCCTGCGGGACTCGAACGCGCGGATCGACAGTCTTCTCGCCCAGCTGGAAGCCGCGGAAACCGAAGGGGAGCGGGAGGCGGTCGAAGCGGAGCTGCGCCAGGAGCGCCACCACCGGGCCCGCCTGCGCAGCAGCCTCCAGCACCTGGAGCACCGTGCGTCCTTCTCTCGCGTCCTGCTGCTGATCGAGACCGGCGCCAAGGAGGAACCCTCCTCCGGCGGTGGCGCCTGGGGCATCGACGACGCGCTCGGCGACGCCGGCCAGATCCTCGCCGTCGCGGCCGCGGTCGCCGTCGTCGCTCTGGCGATCCTCGGCCCGATCGCGCTCGTCGCCCTGCTCGCCTGGCTCACCCACCGCGCCTGGGTCCGCCGCGAGCGCCGTCGCGTCCTCAGCTGACGGCTACGCTCCTCCGATGGAGGAGAGGCGACGGGGACCGGCGGAGCTGCCCAACTTCGGGCCGCCCTCGACGCCGCGCCCGGCGGCCTCGATCGTGCTCTTGCGGCGCGGCGGCAAGCACGCCCAGCGCGCCCTGGAGGTACTGATGCTGCGGCGCAGCGAGGAGGCGAAGTTCATGCCCGGCGTCTGGGTCTTCCCCGGCGGCTCGGTTGACGAGTGCGACGGCGCCGAGGAAGCAGGCCTGCGCGCCTGCGCGGTGCGCGAGCTGCACGAGGAGGCCGGGATCGAGCTGCCCGCCGAGGAGGAGCTCGTCCCCTTCACCCGCTGGATCACCCCGGAGCTGATCGCGACCCGCTTCGACGCCTGGTTCTTCCTCGCCCTCGCGCCGGCCCACACGCCGCCGCGGCCGGACGGGGTCGAGACCACCGAGGCCCGCTGGTTCGAGCCGGCCGCCGCGCTCGACGCCCACACCGCTGGCGAGATCGTCCTCTCCTTCCCGACCCAGAGGCAGCTCGGCTGGCTGGCCGAGTTCGGCACCTCCGACGAGGCCCTGGCCGCCTATCGCGAGCGCAGCGTCGAGCCGATCCTGCCGAAGGTGGTCGAGGACGGCGCCGAACCGCGCGTCGTCCTCCCCGGCGAGCCCGGCTACCCCGCATAAACAACAGGTTCTAAGGCGCGTCCGGGAACGGCTCCAGGCCCGCGTGCCAGGGGCCGGGCGGGTAGGCGTGGATGCCGCTCTCGTCCATCTCGCCCTGCAGCCGTTTGAACAGCTGCCCGGCGTTCACCAGCGCCCCCTTCAGTTCCTCCTCACTCCGCTCGCGCAGCCGCCAGAGGAACCAGAGCTGGCGGTCGTTGATGCCGAAGTCGATCTCACCGCTCATCGTCGTCACCCAGCCGAGGAAGCCCGGCCCGAACAGCTCCCGCAGCGCCACCGGGTCGTACTCGCTCGGCACCGTCGTCAGGTAGCGCTTGTTGAAGTCGATCGACTCGAACTCGACCTTGCGCTGGAAGCGCTGGGTGACGACCTCGTGGCGCTCGATCGACTCTACGTTGAAGGCCGGCACCACCCGCGCCAGGTCCGGCATGTGGGCCTTGGCGAGGACCGCGGTCGGCACCACCGCCTTGCTGAAGAAACCGCCGACCTCCTTTTCGTCGGCGTCGCAGGAGGAGCCCCAGAAGCCCTCGGCCAGCTGCCCGGTCAAGCGGTTGACGCCGCCGACGCAGAGCGCCACCGGCCCGTCTTTCGGGTTGATCCCGCCGACCGGCTCGTAGGTGAGCCCGTTGCGCTCGCCATAGCCGCGTACGATCTCGGCCCATTCCCGCGCTTCGTGGTTCGCTGCCATCGCGCGATCCTACGGCGTTAGGATTCCCCTAACCCCGGTCCGACCACAGGAGCCTCCATGACCATCGTCATCATCGTCGTCGTCGCGATACTCATCCTCGCGGTCCTCTACTACATCGCGAAGCGCAACTCGATCATCGCCGCGCGCAACCGGGTGGACGAGTCCTGGAGCGGGATCGACGTGCAGCTGAAACGGCG
>JBIOTO010000105.1:0-4469 GCA_044865945.1 Solirubrobacterales bacterium | reverse complement strand
CCGGCCGAAACCTCACCGGATCTCTCGAGCCGTGAGGCGGGGCCACGGCGCCCAGGCCGATCACAAGGCCCGTGCCAGCCGATTATCGTGGAGACCGCATGGACGCCGGCACCGTTCTCGAAAGAGTCCGCGAGATCTCCGGCCGCTTCGCGGCCGACCGTCACGACCGCCAACGACGCGAACGGCTCGTTCCAGAGGAGTTCGACCAGCTCGCCGAAGCCGGGTTCCTGCTCACGGGCGTTCCGCGCGCGGACGGTGGCCTGTTCGAGAGCGTCGCCGCGTCGACGCGAACGGTCGGCAGCCTGCTCAACGTGCTCGCGCGCGGTGATGCCTCGGTCGCGCTGGTCGCCTCGATGCATCCCGCCGTGCTGTCCTTCTGGCACGCGTCGCCGGAGGCGCCACAGCCGCACCGGGAGGCATGGTCCCAGCAGCGCGGCCACGTCTCACACATGGCGTCCGAAGGGTGCTGGTTCGGCACCATCACCTCCGAGCCCGGCAGCGGCGGCGACGTCGCGCGCACGATCGCGTCGGCGGAGCCCGCGCAGGACGGCGATTGGCGGCTCTCGGGAAGGAAGCACTTCGGCAGCGGATCGGGGATCACGTCCTACATGCTGACCTCGGCGCGCCCGACCGGGGAGCAGGAGCCCGACTGGTTCCTGCTCGACGTCCGCGACCTGCCGTGGGACGGCTCGCGCGGGATGAAGCTGGTCGCCCCGTGGGACGGTCACGGCATGACCGCGACCCAGAGCCACGGCATGGCCTTCGAGAACTTCCCGGCCACCCGCTTCGCCTGGCCAGGGAGCTGGCGCCAGCTAGCCGACGCCGCCGCACCCTTCGTCGCCACAACCTTCACCGCGGTGATCCTCGGCATCGTCGAGGAGGCGATCGCCAACGCGCGCGAGCAGCTGGCCTCCAGGGCCGACTCCCTACGCGCCTACGAGCAGGTCGAGTGGGCGAACGCGGAGCAGGACACCTGGCTGATGCGGCAGGCCTACGAGGGCATGCTCCGCGCCGTCGAGAGCCACCCAGAGCCGCTCCCCGCGGTGCTGCTCGGCAAGACCGCGGCCGCCCGCCTCGCCGAGGACTGCCTGCGGCGACTCACGCGGATCCTCGGCGGAGGCACCTTCGCGCGCCACTCCCCGTTCGGATTCTGGTTCGAGGACGTCCGCGCGCTCGGCTACCTCCGCCCGCCCTGGGGACTCGCCTACGACGCGCTCATCGAAGCGGCGCGGCGCGGCTCGGACACGTAAAGCCGACGCCGAGGCGGGCCCGCCGACCCTGAAGAGGCGACGGGCGGCCCACGAACCAGTAGCAGGACCGCGGCCACTGCGCAGGCGGATCCCCCACCCTCCCGCGAGCTCATGCGCTCCTGCCCAGCGCTGCTCTTCGACGAATCCGGGGCTGACGCGTCGTCCTGCTAATCCATAAACGCAGCAGTCGCCTCGTCGGACACGTCAGGAATTGCCGTGCTCGGGCTTGGCAGCTCGGCGGGCTGCTTGAGCGTCCCAGCCGCAATAGAGTCACGCTAATGCTCCATAGCGTGATTCATGGGCTGGGAGGCGGCCGGTTCTGCGCGTGGGCTCACCGCGACCGGTGTGGTGTTGCGGCGGTCGCTTGGCTGGGCGGTGACCCGGTGGCTCTACGGCGCGGGATGCGGCCCCCGGGGCCGGGGCTGCCCACCTCCGGCGCCGCCGGTGGGCGTCCGTCGAAGGCAGCGCCGGAAGGCTGAGGGTGGCGGCCGGCTATGGCCGGATGCGCTCACAGCCGCGCAGGCGGTCGCGCTCGTCGGCCCTAACCGTGTCGCGTCCCCTGCCACAGACGATCCGGTCGGCCCCGCCGCCGCGCGCGCTCAGCCTGTCCCGCCCCCGGCCGCCGTGGAGCCTGTCCCTGCCGGCGCCGCCCCTCAGCCTGTCGCTGCCCGCGCCGCCGCGCAGGCGGTCGGCACCGGGGCCGCCCCGCAGCAGGTCCGCGCCCCCGGAGCCGTAGAGCCTGTCCCGCCCACGGCCGCCGTAGAGCCTGTCGTCGCCGTCAGCCGCCGCGGCGCCGGAGCGACGGGCCAGCTTCGCCCCGGCGCCGCACCGGTCGCCGAACAGGGTGTCGTCGCCAGCGCGACCCCTAATTACGTCCGAGCCGGCGAGCCCGCAGATCACGTTGTCTCGAGCATTCCCGGTCAGCACGTCGTCGCCGGTCGTCGCGGTGTTGTTGAGCAGCACCGAGACTTGGTCGGTGGCGCCGTTGGCGACCGCCAGGTCGGGGCGCGAGTCGTGGTTGAGGTCGCCGACCGTCACCGACTCGGCGTCGTCGCCGGCGGGGACGTCGGCGGGACCGGTGAAGGTGCCGTCGCCCTGGCCGTACATGAGCCCGACGCTGCTGGAGACGGTGTAGGTGACCGCCAAGTCGAGAGGTGTGCCGGCGTTGAAGTCGCCAGCCACCACCGACCTCGGGAATGGGATGTCGACGGAGAAGGGGGTCGGACCGCCGAAGCTGCCGTCTCCCCGGCCGAGCAGCACCACCACGCTGCCGAAGTAGACGTCGTTCGCGACCGCCAGGTCGAGGTGCCCGTCGGCATTGAAGTCGCCGGCCGCCACCGAGTTGGGCTGGACCGACTGGTCCCCGGCGGGGAAGGGGGTCGGGCCGGTGAAGCCGCCCTGGCCGTTGCCGAGCAGGATCGAGACGTTGGCCGAGTTGAAGTTGGCGACCGCCAGGTCGGGGCGGGAGTCGGCGTTGAAGTCGCCGACCGCCACCGATTGAGGGGTCTGGCCGGCGGAGAAGCTGGTCGGGCCGCTGAAGCGGCCCCCGGGCCCGCCGAGCAGCACCGAGACGCTGCCGGGGAAGGGGCCCACGGGGAGCGCCAGGTCGGGGTCGAGGTCGGCGTTGAAGTCGCCGACCGCCACCGATTCGGGAGTCGTGCCGGCGTGGAAGGGGGTCGGGCCGGTGAAGGTGCCGTCGCCCCGGCCGAGCAGCACCGAGACGTCGCCGGATCCGAAGTTGGCGACCGCCAAGTCGGGGTGGGCGACGCCGTCGAAGTCGCCGACCGCGACGGCTACGGGATACTGGCCGGCGGAGAAGGGGGTCGGGGCGCCGAAGGTGCCGTCGCCCCCGCCGAGCAGCACCGAGACGTGGCCGGAGGCGGTGTTGTTGGCGCCCGCCAGGTCGGGGTTGGAGTCGGCGTTGAAGTCGCCGATCGCCACCGCATTGGGCTGATCGCCGGCGGCGAAGGGGGTCGGGCCGCCGAACTGGGCGAGCGCGCTCGGCGCGAGCGCGAGGAGCGCGGTGGCGGCGAGGAGCGCGCCTGGCGCCGCCCTCCGGGGCCCACGGAGCCGCCCCAACGCGGAATGCGCGCTGATGTCAGTCCCGATCATGCGACGGCGCGCCACGTCTGGGTCAGGTCTCCCACGCTCGGGCCGCTCCGGCCCGAGACCAGCCGGGCGACCGTAGCCGGCCCCCGCGGCGGCGTCAAGGGCCGCACCGCGTCTCGCGTGCGTGCCGCGCGCCCCACGGCGTCGTCGCCATCCTGGCGAACAGGCTCGCGCCGGCTTCGTCGCGATCGCCAGTAATTCGACGCGTCGGCAGCTTCGGCCCGTGCTCGAGGTGCGCGTCGATAGCCTCGTCCGTGAGCTCCCTCACGACGTTTGCCTTCCAGTAGGCGATCTTCCGCCAGCGCCGTGAAGACGCGTCTGATTCCTAGCGGCGGCACGCTGCGCCGGCCGGGGATGGCGACGGTTCGGCACCGGATCGCGCAGGTCGCCCTCAAGCTGGTGCTAGAGCCGAGCTCCCAGGCTGATACTGAGCAGCCCTGCTCCTATGGTTCAGGGCGGGAGCGCCGGTGCTGGTTTTCGACGAAACCAGCGCTCCGACCGGCTTCTGGGTGGGCCGTAGAAGGGGCCTTCTACGGCCCCGAGGTGGGCGCTCGCGACGCGCGGTGCCGACCTACCTCCGGCTCACCCCGGCTACTCCTTCCGCGCCAGCGGCGACCGGGGCTGGGTGCTGTCAACCACCGAGGCCTGGGTGCTGGTTTCACAAATGCAGTCCATCCGGTCCCCGAGTGGATCACCAAGCCGAAGGGCGCCGGTCGTCGCGATGATCAAAGACGGCGCGCCACGCTGCAGTCGAGCTCCTCGGCCACGATGTCTCCCGCGCTCTTGGGCGGGCCCGCCACGCGTCACTTTCAGCGGCCGGTCCACCCTGCCACGGTTCGCTGGCCGCGATGACACTTGGTTGAGGCGGTCTTCGCGTTCAGCGTGCCGGCCGGCGCTTCGGCGACTCCTTTCGCGACGACAGCGGCTCGGCAGGCTCGTCCGAGGGCGCAGCTTCCTCGAGCCGCTCGCGAAGCGCCCTGGGTAGGCGTCCCCGGCGCTGGATCTGACGCATCTCGGCCTCGGTGATGTCAGGCGGGCCAGCCTTCTCATCCGAGAGCTTCCCGGTCCGCTTGCTGGGGCTGTGCCTCGCGATCCGCCGCGTGAGCGATG
>JBIOTO010000104.1:0-8764 GCA_044865945.1 Solirubrobacterales bacterium | reverse complement strand
AGCAGCCGACCAGTTCGTCGCCGGCGAAGCGAAGTCGACCCTGACGCAGAGCAAGGCGAAAGAGGAATGCGTCGAAGAGCGCCAGGATGACGGCAACGATTCCCTCGTCGACGAGTACGAGCCAGCGAAGGGCGAGAGCCCGCTGGCCGCCTGTCAGAGCCGCAAGCTCGAAGACGACGAAGCCTCCAACGCACGCACCGAAGCGAGCCTCGCCCCCTTCGCGACCGGGTTCGGGATCGCCGGCGGCCTGGGCTTCGTGATCGCCCTCGTCTACAGCTGCCTCTGGGCGATGCGCACCGGCCTTCTCACCCGCTTCTGGGGGGCGCTGGGGATGGCGCTCGGGGTCGGCACGCTCCTCGGCCTCCTTCCCTTCCTGATGATCTGGCTCGTCTACTTCGGCTTCCTCGTCCTGGGCCTGATCCCCGGCGGCCGCCCGCCGGCCTGGGCGGCGGGGGAAGCGATCCCCTGGCCGACTCCCGGCGAGAAGGCCGCGACCGAACTGGAGCCGGAGGACGGCTGGGACGACAAGTCCGAATCGTCGCCGGATTCCCGTGGGGAAGACGAAGGGGACGACGGCCCCAAACGCAAGCGCAAGCGGCGCGAGTAGGCCCGGTCGCTACTCGGCGTGGCCGGCGCCGACCTGCTTGCGGTGGGTGCGGATCTCGCTCATGATCCGCTCCAGCCGCGGCTCGACCGTGGTGTCGACGTGGGACATCGCGGCGGCCACGCCGGGGTGGACGGCGGCGATCCGTTCGTGCATCGCCTGCGCCACGGCGCGATAGGTGGGGTGGCCCTCGCGGCCTGAGCGCAGCTCGATCAGGTGCATCGCCTCGCGGGCGTTGAGGTCCAGCGTGTAGCGGATCCGGTAGGCGAGGCTGAGCGCGTAGGGCGCTTGCTCCGCTTGCCCGGCATCGACCAGTCGCTCGTACTCCTGGCGGGAGATCTCCAGCGCCCGCTCGAACTCGTCGCCGACGCCGGCTTCGCGCACCTCCTCGGGGATCCCGGCGCCGAGGTCCGGGGTCAGCCGCTGCCATTGGCAGGTCAGCATCCGGTGGCGCTGCAGGTCGCGGAAGGCGCCGTAGTCGGAGACGATCTCGAAGCGGTAGCGCAGCGCCTCGAAGCCGCGCCCGGGGCGGTAGCGGCGGTTGGCGCGCTCGCCGACCAGGGTGGCCAGCAGCTCGGCCCGCTCGGAGCGGTCGAGGACGTCGATGCGGGCGAGGACCTCGGTCTCCGAGGCGTTCGCCGACTCGAACAGGGAGGAGGCGAGCAGGTCCTCTTCGGAGCCGTCGACGTGGAGCAGCTCGACCGACGGCCCGTCGTCGCCGTCGCCGCGGCGGTCGAGCCCGAGCCGGGCGACCCAGCTCTCGGTCTGATCGCGCCGGCGCTCCAGGTACTCGATCCACTCGCCGCCGCGGTCGGGGCGGTCGACGCGGGAGACGAAGCTCGGCATCACCTGCTTCAGCTCGGCGAGGATCATTCCGCCGTAGTCGCGCGCCTCGGGCAGCGGCGAGGCCAGCAGCCGCATGATCAGCTGCTCGTAGGCTTGGCCGGTGGCGTAGATGCCGACGTGGCTGAGGGTCGCCGCCGGCAGCAGCCCGCGCAGCAGGTCGAGCGCCTTGGCGCGGATCGAGCGCCGCCACGGTCCCTCCGGTTCGTCGTCGCCGCGCGGCCAGCGCGCCGCGGCCCACTCCTCGACCTCGGTCAGCGAGCGCGAGTAGATCGCGAAGACCTCGTCCATCGCGGTGGCGAACTGAGGCCCGAGCTCGTCGTCGCGGTAGAAGCGATAGCCGCCGTCGGGCAGCGGCTTGTCGTAGGGGATGTAGCGGGTCGACTGCTCCAGGTAGGCGGCGAGGCGGCCACGCTGCAGCACCTTGGTGAGGATGTTGGAGACCCACTCGCAGGCGACGTGGGCGCCGCCGAGCTGGGCGATCGAGTCGTCGCCGTAGCCGGCGAAGACGCGCTCGTAGAGCCCCGCGGCGCGGGCACCCTCGTCCTCGTCGAAGGGGCGGCCGCCGGCCGGCGCGTCGGCGGCGAACTCCTCCAGGTAAAGACGGCGGACGGTCCCGGAATATCGCGAATAGCGGGCAAAAAGCGCCCCCTTGACCGTCTCTGGCAGGTTGACGAGGGCGAAGACTGGGCGGTCGAGATTGGTGAAATGGGGGGCGAGCAGGGCTCGCTCCTCGGCGGTGAAGTCTTCGACCGGGTAGCGCACCGGGGCATCGTAATGCGCCGCTAAGACGAGGCGGGCGCGGCTACGTAACCTTTGGGCATCGGCCCCGACGGACAACGGCTGGTCCCGCTCGGCGCCGCCTACCTGCTGGCGGCGCTGTTCGCCGTCGCGCTCGGGCTGCTGGCGCCGCTGGTCTTCGGCGACTACTCGCGCACCCAGGAGACGATCCTCGCCGTCGCCGAGGCGGCCTGCCTGGTCGCGGTTGGGGTCGGGATCGTCCTCTTGGTCCGGCGGCTGCGCTCCAGTCACGAAGCGCTCTGGGCGCTGGCCCGGCGCGACGAGCTGACCGGGGTCGGCAACTACCGCGCCCTGCACGAGCGGCTCGGCGCGGAAATCGCCCGACACACCCGCCACGGCCGCGAGTTCGCCCTGATCCTCCTCGACCTCGATGGCTTCAAGCAGGTGAACGAGCGCTACGGCCACCTCGAAGGCGACCGCCTGCTGGCCGAGATCGGCGGCTCGCTGCGCAAGGAGGTGCGGGTCGAAGACTCGGTCTTCCGCCAAGGCGGCGACGAGTTCGCGGTGATCGTCCCCGAGGTAAACGCCGAGGAGGCGGGCGAAGTCGCCAAGCGGCTGCGCGGGCGAATCGTCCAGCGCGGCTTTGGCAGCGACGAGCTGCGCCCGCTCTCGGCGGCGATCGGCTTCGCGATGTTCCCCGCCGACGGCCGCGGCGTCGACGAACTGCTCGGCGTCGCCGACGCCGATCTCTTCGCCGCCAAGCCGGGCGGGCGGCGGGCTCGCGACCTGACTTAGGCCTGAGGGGCGGGCGGAGCCGCCATCAGCTCGACCCGGTGGCCGCCGGGGGCGACCGCCAGCGCCCGCGGCTGACCCCAGTGTTCGCCTTTCGGTTCGACCTCGAAGCCATGCTCGCGGAGGCGGGCGACGGTGGCGTCGAAGTCGGGGGCGACGACCGCAATGTGGCCGGGCGAGGGGACGGTCGGCTCCTCCTCGGGCATCAGGTGCACTTGCGTGCCCTCGCGCTCGAGCCAGGTGTACTTGCGCAGCGTCTCCGGCGGTTCGACCCGCTCGAACCCGACCAGCTCGAAGAAGCCGGCAGCGGCCTCGATGTCTTCCGGCGCGACCTCGATCCCGACGTGGTGGAGCACGCCCAAGAATTTACAGAGATGGATCTGTTATGTATGCTTTTGTCTGCTACGGTGACAGACGTGGAGGCAATGGTCGCGGACAGGGAGGCAGAGATGGTGGAATGGGACGATGGGCGTCTCGACGAGCGGTTCCGGCAAATCGACCAGCGGTTCGATCAGACGGAAAAGAAGATGGACGAAGGCTTCGCCCGCATGGATGCCGGCTTCGCCCGGGTCGATGCATCGCTGCGAGAACTCAATGGCCGCTTCGACGGAGCGTTTGGAGAACTCAACAGTCGCTTCGATAGGGGATTTGGGGAACTCAACAGTCGCCTCGATGGAGGGCTGGGAGAACTCAACGGTCGCTTCGACGCCATGCAGCGGACTCTCCTGGGAGTGAGCGGTGTGATCATCGCGGCCTTGATCGGCGTTATCGCCACCCAGCTCTAGCTCAGAGCAGCAGTGACCCCAGCGCGGCCAAAACCACGATCGCGGTTGACCACGTCACGGCCTCTGCGGTGATCTCCATGTCGAGGCCGTAGGCGTGGGCGATGACCAGGGAGTTGAGGCCGGAGGGCATCGCTGAGAGCAGGCGGTAGGCGGGAGGGAGGTCGATCAGGGGGGCGGCTAGGAGCATCAGGAGGGCCGGGACGATCGCCAGGCGGGTGGCGATCACCAGGGCGACGGGCCGGGTCAGCGGCGGCGGCATTGGTAACTCGCCGTGTTCGGCGTTCTCGGCCAGGGTGGCGCCGACGGCGAAGAAGCCGATCGGGAGGATGGCGACGATCAGGATCTGGGAGAGGTCGACGAGGACGTCGGGCGCAAGCGCCTCGGGGGCGAGGAGGCCGGCGATCGCCGCGTAGAGCGGCGGGTTGCGGGTGAAGAAGGCGACGATTCGCTGTTGTGGCGTTTCCCCCGCTTTGGTTCCGAAGGCGGCGCCGACCGCGAAGGCGCCGAGCAGCAGGCAGGGGCCGGTGACGAGGACGTCGTAGAGGACCGCGGTCGAGAGTTCGTCGCGTCCCAGCAGCGCCACCGCCAGCGGGTAGCCGAGGTAGCCGGTGTTGACGCTGAGCACGGTGCAGACCACCGCCCCGACCTGGGGGCGCGCCAGGCGCAGGTAGCGGGTCGCGATCGACCAGGCGAACAGCGCCCCCAGGGTCGAAGCGACGATTCCCAGCACCAGGCCGACGCCGTGGCTGACGTCGATCTCGGCAGCCGCGGTGTTGAAGAAGATCACCGGCGGCAGCAGCACGTAGAGCAGCAGGGTCAGGGCGCTGCGCGAGGCGCGGGCGGCGCCCCGCGGCCAGCGGCCCTCGGACCAGACGCCGACGGCGACGGCCGCGACAATCGCGCCGGTGGTGAGGAGGACTCCGATCGGGCGTTTCTACCCGAAGAGGGCGGCGCCTGCGTGTGAGGCGAACTCGACCAGCGGCTGCGGGATGACGCCGAAGAAGACGGTCGCCGCGGAGGCGAGGATCGCCGGGCCGACCAGGTACCAGCGGCGACCGGCCTCCGGATCCACCGGGTCGGCCTCCGGCGAGGCGCCGGCGATCGCCGGGGTCGCGCCCGGCGCGGACTCGCGGTCGGGCATCCACATCGCCGCCACCACCCGCAGGTAGTAGGCGAGCGAGATCATCGTCCCGATCGCGATGAAGACCGCGAGCCAGGTGTAGTCGCCCTCGACCAGCGCCTCGATCAGGTAGAGCTTGCCGATGAAGCCCGCCGTCGCCGGCAGCCCGGCCAGGGCCAGCATCGAGATCGTCAGCGGCCAGGCCAGCAGCGGCCGCTCGGCGCCGAGGCCGCGGACCGCGCGGATGTCGTCGCCGAAGATCGTCTCCCGCTCGCGGGCGACGATCACCGCGAAGGCGGCGAGGTTCATGAAGGCGTAGGCGGCGAGGTAGAAGACCAGCGAGCTGGTCCCCTGGCTGGAGAAGACGACCACCCCGCCGAGCATGTAGCCGGCCTGGGCGACGCCCGAGTAGCCGAGCAGCCGCTTCAGCGAGTCCTGGCCGAGGGCGCCGACGTTGCCGACCACGATCGAGATCGCCGCCAGCGCCGCCAGCGCCGGGGCCCAGTCGTCGACCTGCGAGCCGAGGGCGACGTCGAAGAAGCGGAGGAAGACGGCGAAGGCCGCGGCCTTGGTCGCCACCGCCATGAAGCTGGTGATCGGGGTCGGGGCGCCCTGGTAGACGTCCGGGGTCCACTGGTGGAAGGGCGCGATCGAGGTCTTGAAGGCGAGCCCGACCGCCGCCATCGCGATCCCGATCAGGATCAGCGGGTCGCCGTCGAGCCCGTTCTGGGCGATCCCGTCGGCGATGCCGGCGAACGAGGTCGAGCCGCTGCCGCCGTAGATGAAGGCCATCCCATAGAGCAGCGTCGCCGAGCCGACCGAGCCGACGATCAGGTACTTCAGCCCCGACTCGAGCGAGCCCTCGCGCCGCAGGTTGGTGGCGCAGAGGATGTAGAGCGGGATCGAGAGCATCTCCAGGGCGACGAAGAAGGTGACCAGGTTGGTCGCCTGAGAGAGCATCACCATCCCCAGCACCGAGCCGAGCAGCAGCGCGTGGTACTCGCCCGAGCCGGCTTCCTCGGTCGCCTTCTCGCGGATCGAGAGCAGGACGCAGAAGCCGGCGCAGAGGATCGCGATCAGGGAGATCGAGATCGCCAGGTCGTCGAGCCGCAGGGCACCGGTAATCAGCGTCTTCGGGTCGTCCCAGTGCCAGATCAGAAGTCCGGCCGTGGCGGCCAGGGTGACCATCGTCAGCAGCGGCGCCCCCCGCTTCAGCGGTTTGAAGACGGCGCTGAGGAGGACGACGCAGAGGCCGACCGTGAGCGCGATCAGCGGCGAGATGCCGGCGTAGTCGATATGTGGCTCGTGGAAGTTCATGGTTCCTTGCTCGCCAGCTGCGCCTCCGGCGCCTCGCCGCCGGTCACCTTCGTCACGGTCTGTTGGACCGTCGGCGCGGTGCGCTTGAGGATCAGCTGCGGGTAGAGGGCCAGACCGACGATGCAGAGCACCAGCGGCACCAGGACGAGCCCGTCGCGGACGCCGATCTCACGGGACATCAGGCCCTCGGGCGCACGGTTGTGCATCGTCTGCTGGTAGAGGCGCAGGGCGTAGTAGGCCGACATCGCGACGCCGGTGATGGCGATGAAGGCGAAGACGATCTTCTCCTGGAAGAGGCCGTTGAGGATGTAGAACTCGCCGACGAAGTTGGCCGAGCCGGGCATCGCCAGGGTTGCCAGGGCGACGATCAGGAACAGCGCCGCCAGCACCGGCGCCCGCAGGGCCATGCCGCCCATCTCGCGGATGTCCTCGGTCCCGGTCCGCTCCAGGAGGACGGCGACGATGATGAAGATCGGGGCCACCACCAAGCCGTGGTTGACCATCTGCAGGATCGCCCCGTCCGACCCGTCGGCGCGCAGGGCGAAGATCCCGGCGGTGATGAAGCCGAGCTGGGCGACCGAGGAGTAGCCGGCGATCAGCCGCACGTTGGTCTGGGTGAAGGCCATCACCGAGCCGTAGAGGATCGAGGCCAGGGCGATGACCAGGACCACCTCCTGGAATTCGACCGCGGCGTCGGGGAAGAGCGGCAGCACCACCCGCAGGAAGCCGTAGGCGCCGACCTTGGCGAGGACGCCGGAGAAGACGACCAGCACCGGCAGCGGCGCCGCCCGGTAGGCGTCGGGCATCCAGCCGTGCAGCAGGAAGGCCGGCATCTTGACCAGGAAGGCGGCGGCGAAGAACCAGAAGATCCACTGCTGGCTGCCGTGGCTGAGCGGCTGCTCGGCCAGCGCGGCGATCGAGAAGGTCAGGTCCCCGCCGTCGGCGGCGATGATCCCGGTCGCGATCGCCGCGACCAGCATCAGCAGCGAGCCGATCAGGGTGTAGATCATCATCTTCAGCGTCGCCCCGGAGGCGCTCATCCCGCCCTCGCCGCTGCGGTCGTATCCCCAGATGCCGAAGAGGAAGTAGAACGGCACCAGCATGAAGTCGAAGAAGAGGACGAAGAGCAGCAGGTCCTGGGCCAGGAACGCGCCCAGCGTCGCGGTCTCGGCGACCAGCATCAGGAAGTAGAAGTTCTTCGGGTTCTCCTGCTCGCGGAGGGCGGCGAAGGCGGTGCCGCCGACCCAGAGCACCGCAGTCAGCAGCAGCAGGAAGACGTTGAGGCCGTCGATGCCGAGGCTGTAGTCAACCCCGAGCCCGGAGATCCAGGGCTCGTCGACGGCGTACTGCAGGCCGGCGCTGCCGGAGTCGAAGCCGACGGCGATCGCGATCGCGATGCCGAGAGCGGCGACCGTCCCCGCCACCGCCCACCAGCCGACCACCCGGCGCGGCAGGAAGAGGCCGACGAGACCGAAGGCGAGGGGGGCCCAGAGGAGAACGCTGCTCATGAGCTGCTCAGCAGGAAGTAGAGGGCCAACCCGGCGAAGCCGGCGATCAGGAGCAGCGCGTAGCTGCGGACGAACCCGTTCTGGACGGCGCGGATGACGCCGCCGGCGCCGCGCACCGTCCCCTCGGTGCCGTTGACCAGGCCGTCGACGACGAACCGCTCGAAGACCCGGTTGGCGAAGCGGCCGATCGCCAGCGCCGGGCGGACGACGAGCAGGTCGATCGCCTCGTCGAAGTACCACTTGTTGGCGAACAGGGTGTGCAGCGGGTGGAAGCGCCGTTCGAGCGCCCGCGGCAGCTCGGGCCGGGCGACGTAGAGGAGGTAGGCGACCCCGATCCCGGCCAGGGCGATGGCGCCGCCGATCCCGAGGCCGATGTAGTCCTGGGCGAGCGAGGGGTGGATTGCCGCCAACGGCGAGCCCTCCCAGACGGGATCCAGCCACTTCTCGATCACGTCGTCGACGCCGGGGACCTGGACCAGCCCGCCGACCAGCGCCAAGACCGCGAGGACGCCCATCGCGACCCGCATCGGCAGCGACTGCTCGGCGATGTGGTGGTCGGCGCCCGGGAAGCCGACGTCGGTGTCCTCCTCTTCGCCGGTCGCCGGGTTGACCGGGGCGCCGTGCGGGTGGTGGACGTGGCCGGTGTCGATCAGCTCCTGGGCCTCGGCGACCGGCTTGCCGGGCAGGACCCGGAAGACCAGCCGGAAGGCGTAGATCGCGGTCAGGAAGGCGCCGACGTAGCCGAGCACGGTGAAGATCAGGTACATGCCGCCGCGCGCCTCGGCGAAGGCGAGGATCTCGTCCTTGGAGAAGAAGCCCGAGGTGCCGGGGAAGGCGGCGAGGGCGAGGGCGCCGCAGACGAAGGTGATCGAGGTGAAGCGCATCGCCTTGCCGAAGCCGCCCATCTTGTCGATGTTCTGCTCGTTCGCCATCGCGGCGATGATCGAGCCGGCGGCCATGAACAGCAGCGCCTTGAAGAAGGCGTGGGTCATCAGGTGGAACATCCCGGCGCTGTAGGCGCCGATCGAGACGCCCATGATCATGTAGCCGATCT
>JBIOTO010000103.1:0-2720 GCA_044865945.1 Solirubrobacterales bacterium | reverse complement strand
GCCTCGCCGAGGATGTCGCCGACGGTGGTCGACTCGTAGCCGTTCGCCACCGTCACCTTGACGACGGCCGCCATCAGCCGCTCGCGCTGGGAGCGTTCGACCAGCTCCCGCGGCAGGCCATGCCGGCCGCGGGGCAGACGCCACTGGCGCAGGTCCTCCGGCTCGTCCATCATCTATCGGCGACCTCGCCGATCTCGGTCTCCCGGGCAAGCCGGGCCTGCTCGAGCGCCTCTTCGTGTCCTCCGTAGGGGCTGACGGTCAGGTAGACGATCTCCCCGCGCAGCTCGGGCAGACGATCGGCCCTGCCGGTGGCGATCTGGTTGAGGATCAGGACCTGGGCCTGGCCGAAGGCGAGGCGCGGATTGGTGTGGGACCGCGGCCGCTCGCCGTCCCTGCGCCAGAGGGCCTCGAGGGCGGGGACGGTGGCCCGGCGGTACCGCTCGACCACCTTCGGCTGCAGGGCGATCGCGTCGCCGGTCAGGAGCTGGGCCAGCCCGGGGCGGGCGGCCAGCGTTTCGAGCACCGCGATCGCGGCTTTGCGGGCCGCGTCGGCTGGCGGATCGCCGGGCCCGTGGGCCGCGGCGGCGGTTTCCCGCAGCTCGCTGAGGCAGTGGTCGAGCGCCGCGTCGAAGCACGAGCGTTTGTCGTCGAAGTGCTTGTAGAAGGTCGTTCGCGAGATATGGGCGCGGGCGACGATGTCGGTGATCGTGGTCGCCGCGTAGGTGTTTTCCGCGCAGCTCTCGATCAGGGCGTCGATGATCCGCCGGCGCTGTGTTTGTCCCGCGATGTCAGGCGGGACCGTGGGACGCAAAACATTGCCGGGGTTTTCAGAACTCCGCTGTTTTTGCATCAATGCCGATTCTTCCACCTTCAACGGCTATTGGACCGCTGGTCCAATACGGTAGTAATTCCCCGCACGAGAGGATACGACAGTTTTTATTAACCGGTGGAAGAAGTCCCACTTTTGGGTGCCGCGGCGCGTTCCTCGTCGCAATCCCGGCAGGGAGTGGCGGGTTGGGTCTGGTAGGGGATTTCGCCGGTGTCGTGGTACTCGAAGCGCAGCGAGTTGATCACCGCGCCAGCCATCAGCGCCAGGCTGAGGACGTAGAACCAAAGCAGAGCAATGAGGACGAAGCCGAGCACGTCGCCGAGCCGCGAGAGACTGGACACGTTGGAGAGATAGATCGGGAAGAGCCAGTTGGCGAGACCGGCGCCGACGGTGACGAAGAGGGCCCCCGGCCACACCGCCCGCCACGGCATGTGCCCCTTCGGCACCGCCCAGAAGATCACGCAGCAGATGCCGAAGGTGACCAGCAGGGCGGCTCCGAGCAGCAGGATCGTGTCGAGCGCCTTGATGTCGGAAAGGCCGAGCGGCAGGCGGTCGGTGCTGTTGACCAGGGTGCTCTCGAAGGTCGGGACGAAGATGCTGGCGGCGATGAAGAGGAGGACGACGACGAGCATCGCGAAGGAGAAGCGCTTCTGCTCGACCCAGCCGCGGCACTCGACGTGGTAGATGCGGCAGAAGGCGGTGTCCATCGCCCCCCAGAAGGAGGCGCCGATCCAGAGCGAGCCGGCGAAGGCGGCGATCCCGATCGTCGTCGAGTTGCTCTGAATCCGCTCCAGGACGTTGGTCAGGGTCGCCTGCTCGGTGTTCGGGAAGAGGCGCTGGAGGTCGGCGAGGACGCTGCTCTCGACCCCCTCGATCTTCAGCACCTGGCCGAAGACGAAAAGCACCAGCAGGGCGAAGGGGAAGACCGCGAGCATCAGGTTGTAGGCGACCATCGCCGAGAGCCCGGTGACGTTCTCCTGGTAGGCGCGGTTCCAGAAAGCACGCAGCCAGGGGGTCGGATGTCGGTGGTTTTCAGGCATTGACTTCACAAACTGAAGCGAGTACCATGCGAACAGGCGTTTGACCGGTTTGAGACGCCCGCCCACCAGGGCACAATGACGATGTAGACGCTACTTCGCGGACCAGCTCTTCGGTCCGCTTTTGTCGGCACTGGCGCGACTTTCGGGTCGCGAGGACATTTCATCGTCCAGAACTTCACCGTCCAGAACTAAACATCTAGCGCAAGGGAACGAGTAAGAACGGATGCTGGTAGCAGAGCTTCAGGAACTTGAGGAGGTCAAAAACCTCCTGAATCGTGGACAGCAGCTCGGCGTGCTGACCTTCGGCGACGTCGCCTCGGCGGTCTCCGAGGTCGATCTCGACGAGTCCGACGTCGAGGACCTCTACGGCCACCTCGAGAAGTCGGGGATCGAGCTTGTCGAGGACATGGATCCGGCCCAGAAAGCCGCTGCCGAAGCGCTTCCCGTCGACACCGGCAAAAAAGGTCGCCGGCGCCAGAAACAGGCGCTCGACCTGAAACCGGACATGACGACGGACTCCCTGCAGCTGTTCCTCAAGGACATCGGCAAAGTCCGCCTGCTGACCGCCCAGGAGGAGGTCGAACTCGCCAAACGGATCGAGCGCGGCGACCTCGACGCGAAGCAGAAAATGGTCGAGTCGAACCTGCGACTGGTCGTCTCGATCGCGAAAAACTATCGGAACCAGGGCCTGCCCTTCCTCGACTTGATCCAGGAGGGAACCCTCGGCCTGGTCCGCGCGGCGGAGAAGTTCGACTACCGCAAGGGGTTCAAGTTCTCCACCTACGCGACCTGGTGGATCCGCCAGGCGATCGCCCGTGCGCTCGCCGATAAGGCGCGGACGATCCGGATCC
>JBIOTO010000102.1:0-17665 GCA_044865945.1 Solirubrobacterales bacterium | reverse complement strand
CCGTCGGCGCTGAGCGCCATCCCGCGGCTGTAGAGGCGCGCGGTGGCGAGGTCGCCGCTCTCCCCCTCGAGCTGGAGGATCCGCGGCTGCGCGCCGCCGAGGCCGGGATCGGCGGCGAGCGCCTCCGCGAGCCGCCCGACGGCGCCCGGCTCCAGCGCCGTGTCGGCGTTCAGCGCCAGCACCAGCGGCGCCTCGGTGCGGGCGGCCCCGAGGTTGACGGCGGCGGCGAAGCCGGCGTTCCGCGGCAGCGAGAGGTGCGGCACGCCACGCTCGCGCAGCAGCTCGACGCTGCCGTCGCCGGAGCCGTTGTCGACCACCATCAGCTCCAGCTCGGCCCCCTGGCCGGCGAGCGAATCGAGGCAGCGCGGCAGCAGGCCCGCCGAGTTCCAGCTCGGGATCACCACCGCCACGCTCAGCTCGCTCGCCACAGGCCCGCAGCCTAGAGCCCTCTTCAGGCGCCGATATCGTCCGCCGCCGATGCGGCAAACGATCCGGCGCTCCCTCTTCCTCGCGCCGCCAGAGGATGGGCGCCGTCCCGGCCCCGGCAAGCTGGCGCTGCTCGCGGTCGCGGCGATCGCCCTCGCCGTCGTCCTGCAGCTCGCCCGGCTCGGCCTCGGCAGCGCGCTCGACTCGATCTGGGCCGAGGACAGCACGATCCTCCTGCAGGGCGCCTACCAGGATGGCTTCGTCGATGCCCTGTTCTCTCCCTACGCCGGCTACCTGATCCTGGTCCCGCGGCTGATCGGCGAGATCGGCGTGGCGGTGCCACTGCGCGAGACCGCGGCGGCGGTGGTGATCGCCTCCACCCTGGTCGTCGCCCTCAGCGGCCTCGTCGTCTGGGTCGCCGCCGCCGGCCACGTCCGCAACCCGTACCTGCGCGGCGCCCTCGCCGCCCTTACGGTGCTCTCGCCGGTCGCCTCGCTGGAGTCGGTCGGCGCCGGCTCCTACGTCCTCTGGTACATGCTCTTCGCCAGCTTCTGGGTGCTGCTGTGGACGCCGCGGACGACCGCCGGCGCGGTGCTCGGCGGCCTCTTCGTCCTCCTCACCGGGCTGAGCACGCCGGGGCTCTGGTTCTTCGCGCCGCTGGCCGGCCTGCGACTGCTCGCCGCCCGCGACCGCCGCGACGCCGCGATCCTCGCCGGCTACGCGATCGGCGCCTTGACCCAGGTGCCGGTGCTGGCCAGCAACAGCGAGAGCGCCGTCGACCCGCGCTGGACCGCGGACGTCTGGACCGGCTACCTGCAGCGGGTCCTCGACGGCGGCGTCTTCGGCGAAAGCCTGGGCGGGGTCGCCTGGGAGGCCTTCGGCTGGACGCTGTTGATCGGCCTGCTCGTCGCCGCGCTCGCCGCCCTCCTCCTCGTCGCCCGGCGCTCCTCCACCCAGGTCCGGGCCTTCACCGCGGTCGCGGTCGGGACCTCGTTCCTGATGTACGCCGCCTCCGCCTACCAGCGGGCGGTGGGCTCGGAGCTGACGTGGCCGGAGTACACGCACTTCGGCAACGCCGGCCGCTACGCGATCGTGCCGGCGCTGCTGCTGGCGAGCGCGGCCTTCGTCGCGATCGACCGCTGGCCGCGACCGCTGCCGGGACCGCGACACCTGCCGTGGGCGGGCCTCGCCGCCGTCCTCCTCGCCGCCCTGGCGATCGGCAGCTCCTTCCAGGTCGGCGACCCCGCGGTCCGCGGCACCCCCAGCTGGCCCGACGCGATCGACGCCGCCGCCGCCCGCTGCCAAACCGAAGGCGCCGGCTACGCCCCGATCGAGACCTCGCCGCCCGGCTTCGCCTTCTTCGTCACCTGCCAGACGCTCTCTGACGCCAGCCGCTAGCGGTAGCGTTCCCTCGTTCTGTCCGCCGACCCCCTCACCACCCCGCCCGCGATTCAGGTCGAAGGCCTGCGCAAGAGCTTCCGCATCCCGACCAACCGGGTCGACTCGCTCAAAGAGCGGGTCGTCCACCCCTTCGCCGGGCGCGACTTCCGCGACCTGCGGGCGCTGCGCGGGGTCTCCTTCGAGGTCCGCGAAGGTGAGTTCTTCGGCATCGTCGGCCGCAACGGCTCCGGCAAGAGCACCCTGCTGAAGCTGCTGGCGAGCATCTACCGGGCCGACGCCGGCACGATCCGGATCGCCGGACGGCTGGCGCCCTTCATCGAGCTCGGGGTCGGCTTCAACCACGACCTCACGGCGCGCGAAAACGTCGTCCTCAACGGGGTGATGATGGGGCTCACCCCGAAGGAGATGCGCCGCCGGCTCGACGCGATCATCGAGTTCGCCGAGCTGGAGGAATTCGTCGACCTGAAGCTGAAGAACTACTCCTCGGGGATGCTGGTGCGGCTGGCCTTCGCGGTGATGATGGAGGCCGACGCCGACGTGCTGCTGATCGACGAGGTGCTGGCGGTCGGCGACGCCGCCTTCCAGCAAAAGTGCGCCGACGCCTTCCACCAGATGAAAGCCGAGGGCAAGACGATCGTCCTCGTCACCCACGAGATGGCGACGGTCGAGGACTACTGCCACCGGGCGATGCTGATCGCCGACGGCGAGATCCAGCACATCGGCGACCCCGGCGAGATCGGCCGCGAGTACCTGCGGCTCAACTTCGAGGGCGCCGGCGCCGACGAGGGCGTCGCCGAGGGCGAGGAGGTGCGCCTGGTCGAGGCGCGGCTGGAGGGCGCCGACGGGGAGTCGACCGCCAACATCGAGCACGGCGAGGAGCTGCGGCTCCACCTCGAGCTGGAGATCAAGCGCGACCTGCCGGGCGTCGACGTCGGCTTCCTCGTCGCCAACGCCGACGGCCTCGGCGTCTTCAACTTCGGCATCCCCGTGGGTGAGCGCGAGGAGGCGCGGGAGCTGGTCGCCGGCCAGCGCGTGGTGGTCACCGCCGCCGTCGACAACCAGCTCGCCGCCGGCCGCTACTTCGTCCACTGCGGCATCAACCGCGCCTACGAAGGCGGCATCGCGCTGTACGTGCCGAACGCGATCGACTTCGTCGTCTTCGGCGGGCCGCAGACCCGCGGCGTCGTCTACCCGGAGCTGAGGATCGACGCCGCGATCGAGGGCGGGGACCGATGAGCACCCGGGCCACCTCCCCCGCCCCGCTGCGCGAGGTGCGCGGCCCCTCCGCCCTCGGCGGCGGCTCGCGCCGCTTCTTCGACCTGCTCTGGCTGATGTCGGTGACCGAGTTCAAGCGGGTCTACTTCGGCACCGTCCTCGGCTACGTCTGGTCGCTGGTGCGGCCGCTGGCGCTGTTCGGGGTCCTCCTCTTCGTCTTCACCAAGGTCTTCAAAATCGGCAGCGAAACGGCCGAGCACTACCCGGTCCTGCTGCTGATGGGAATCGTCCTCTTCACCTTCTTCCAGGAATCGACGACCAACGGGGTCACCTCGGTGGTCGCCCAGGAGGGGATCGTCCGCAAGACCCAGTTCCCGCGCCTGGTGATCCCGCTCTCGACGGTGGTGACCGGGGCCTTCAACTTCGGCCTCAACCTGGTCGTCGTCCTCGGCTTCGTCCTCGCCTTCGGCGTCACCCCGGCCTGGACCTGGCTGCTCTTCCCGCTCGTCGTCGCCGTCCTCTTCGTCTTCACCGCGGCGGCGAGCATGATGCTCTCGGTCCTCTACGTCCGCTTCCGCGACGTGGCGATCATCTGGATGGTCTTCGCCCAGGCGCTCTTCTACGCGACCCCGGTCCTCTATCCGGTCGAAGCCTTCGAAAACGAGACCTACGAACACCTGCTGATGATCAACCCGATCGCGGTGATCTTCCAGCAGGCCCGGGTCTGGGTCCTCGAACCCCACGCCCCGACCGCGGTCGAAGCGGCCGGCGGCTGGGCCGGCCTGATCCCGGCGGCGGCGATCTTCATCGGCGTCTGCGCCCTCGGCGCCTGGACCTTCAGCCGCGAGGCGCCGAAAATCGCCGAGGACCTCTAGCAGGAGAGCGCCCAGGGCACCGCAGCCGACATCGACCACACTCGGCTGTGGTCAAGGTCGGATGGGGCAGTGGGTGCGTCAATTTGCTGGATGTCTGACGTCTCGAATCGAGATGTCAGACATCCCAGGCTGATCGACAAAAACCTGCGAACCGTGGGAGCAGGTGCTGACGGGACGAAAACGGTCCTATGCGGAGCGGAATCGTCCCGTCGGCCTAGCCGCAGACGCGGACCGGCTGGGCGGCTTCGACCTGCAGGAACCAGGCGAACGTCGAGCCGTCGCGGGGGATCTTCAGCACGGTGACCGCGCCGCCGTCGGATCCCGCCGTGTGGACCGGATACTCGCCGGTGGCGAAACGGCGCAGGGAAAAGTCGGCGTGGGAACCCGGGGCGACTTCGATCCGCGTATCCCCCGGCTGCACTTCGACCTCTTCGCCGGAGGAGATGTCCTGGCAGCCCGGGCCGCCACTTTCGCTGTAAGCGCCGGCTTCGGTTTCGGTCGAGACCGGCAGCGCCTGGCCGAGGACGATGTCGGCCTGGCGGCGGGCGTAGTCGGGCGCGGCGGCCAGCTCCTCGGGCGTGTAGGCCGGCGACCCCTCGTCGCGCACCGCGTCGAGGTAGCTGCCCGCTTCGATCGCGATCAGCGAGCCGGTCCCGGCGATCTCGGGGGCCAGGCGGAACTCGTCCGGCACGGTGTCCTCGGCGATCTCGATCGCGGCGGTGTCGGCGCGGGTCAGGACCGAGAGGTTTTCCAGCCAGTCCTTGCCGTCGCGCAGGGAGCTGAGGTTGGAGGCGACGGCGAAGACGGCGATCGCGCCCCCGATCAGCAGCGCGTTGCGGCTGAAGCGCACTCCCCGCAGCAGCTCGGCCGCGATCAGGAGGACGAAGACTGCGCCCGCGTAGCCGTAACGGCCGGCGACCGGCGGGCGGCCGGCGAAGAAGTTGAAGCCGGCGAGCAGCCAGTAGCTCGCGGCGGTCGCGGCCACCGGCCAGAGCCGCGGCGAGATGGTCCTCCCCTTCCTGTACCCCCAGATGACGAGGCCGACGGCGACGACCAGCAGCGGCCGCCCCCAGGCCGGTTCGCCGACGTCGTTGACGTCGACGGTGCTGAGGCCCAGCAGCGAGTCGATCGAGGAGGCGAACCCTTCCAGCAGGTAGACGGGCGAGTGGAGGACGTTGTTGAGGCTGAGGTAGTTCTGAGCCTCGTGCCCCCAGCCGAGGTACCAGGCGACGTATACGAGCAGCGGCACGACGGCGATGTAGGCGCGGGAGAACAGCCCGCGCTCCCTTCGCCTGACCAGCGCGTCGACCGCGGCGCCAAGGGCGAAGGAGACCCCGATCGCGGAGAAGAGGACCGACAGCACGAGCAGCAGGCAGGCCCAGGCGTCGCCGGCGCGGTCGTCGCGGTCGAGCATCAGCAGCGCCCCGACGCCGGTCAGGACCGAGCCGACGATCACCGTCTGGAACGGCCAGAGGAGGATCATCCAGGAGGGGCCGAGGAAGCTGAGCAGCGCCGCCGCGATCACCGCCGGCCAGGGGCCGATCCGCCGCCGCACGTAGACGAAGACCAGCGCCGCCGTCGCCACCAGCATCGCGGTGAGGACGATCCGTTCCGGCAGCGCCGAGGTCATCCCGAAGACCGAGATCAGGAGCTTCTCGATCGCCACCGGAAGGACGACGATGTGCTCGTTGTGGGGCTTGAGGTAGGTGTCGAGCGAGGACCCCCGCCGTTCCAGCAGGAAGTTCCAGGTGTCCTGGATGAAGGTGAAGTCCTTGGCCAGGTACAGCAGCACGACCGCGGACGCGAAGAGGACGCCGGCGAGAGCGACGGTAGGGGCGTTCCGCCTCTGCCAAGCCATCAGGCGCGCGAGTCTAGTGCGAGGACGGCGAAGCCACCGAGGCCGAGCGCGGCGAGCAGGCCGGCGAGGACCGAGTAGGAGGTGTCGGGCGGCGGCTGCTGGGCCGGTACGTAGAGGACCAAGCTGATCAGCGCCCAGCAGATCACCCAGCCGACGGCGAAGCGCGGGAAGCTGGCCCGCAGGCCGGCCACCGCCCCGGCCATCGCCAGCACCGGGAGCAGGTAGCTGCCGACGTGGAGCACGGTGCGCAGCGCTTCGCTGCCGAAGACCAGCAGCCCCCAGGCGAGGGCGCCGATCAGAACGGTGGCGAAGCTGACGAGGGCGAAGCTCCATTCCTCGGCGGCAGGCGGACCGCGGCCCCGGCGGCGGGCGAAGAGCATCGCCAGTGGCGCCAGCAGCAAAAGGCCGAGCGAGGGGAAGAGGTTGAAGAAGACGATCGTCTTGCCGGCGCCGATCAGGTCGTCGGCGCCGCCGCTGTCGAGCGCGGTTTCGATCGTTTCGACCATCGGCCCGCCGCCGGCCATCGTGACGAAGTTCTGGCCCTTGTTGTGGAGGGTGCCGCCGAGGCCGGCGTCGCCGTAGGCGTCGGTGATCGTCTCCAGCGTGCCGCGGTCGTCGATTTCGACCACCCCCGCCAGGGTCCACTTGACGAGGCGGTCGCCGGGCGGGTCGGCGTACTTCTGGTAAGCGGACCAGGGGGCCATCAGCGCGATCCCGACCAGGGCGGCGACGCCGATCCAGCGCCAGCTCGGCAACCCGCGGTAGGCGGCGACCAGAGCCAGCGGGATGATCCCGAAGACGCTGCCGCCGTGGGCGAGCATCGCCAGCGCGCAGAGCGCGGCCACCAGCGCCGCCCCCCAGAGGCCGCGCCGCAGCTCGTCCCAGAGCGGGGTCAGGACCAGGGCCGCGGCCGCGAGCAGCAGCGCCGCCGGCAGCATCTTCGGCCAGACGTAGAAGCCGTTGACGATCGCCAGGCCGCTGACCAGCACCGTCGTCATCGTCAGCGCCCGGGTCACCCGCCCCACCCGGGCCGCCAGCAGCAGCGCCCAGAGCCCGACGATCCAGAGCTGCTGCAGGACCACCCCGAGCACCTGGTAGCCCATCTTGTCCTCGTCCCAGCCGAAGGGGTACTGGGAAAGCGCGTAGCCGACCTGCAGCGGCGGGCGGTCGCTGGAGAGCCATTCGCCGGGGAAGACGGGTGGGGTGCTGTCGTGGCCGTGGCGGTAGAACCATTCGGCGAAGAAGGCCGGGATGTCGTTGTCGGCCGGCAGCGGCCCGATGAAGCGGCTCGCGGCGGTGCTGAGCGGCGCGTCGGTGCCGCCGTGGATGAAGCCGAGGAAGACGAGGAAGAGCGAGCCCAGCGCCCACAGCCCCAGCGGCACCACCAGCTGCCGCAGCAGCTCGCCCGGAAGCTTCCGCTCAAAGAGCAGCCAGCCGGTCAGCGCGGCGGGCCCGATGACCGCCAGGTAGGAGAAGCTTTCGCCGACGAGCGGGTCGGCGTAGTAGAGCCAGAAGGCGAGCAGCGCGACGGCCCCGGTGGCCGCCATCCCGATCGCGAGCAGGACCGGCACGCCGCGCACCCCGAGCCGGGCGCCGAGCAGCGCCGCCGCGACTCCCGGCAGCGCCGTCAGGACCAGGTGGAGGATGAGGATGAGGAAGAGCTGGGGATCGCTCACGAGTCGGCAAGCCTGGCAGATGCCTTCCCATCAGACGCTGCGTGGTACCGTCGCCGCCCTTGCGGCACGCGAATCGCTGGAACCTCGGCTTCGGCTGGCGGGAGCTCGCCGGCATCTCCCTGTTGCTGACCGCGCTCGCCTTCGCGGTCTTCGGCTGGTACGCCTTCCACGGCGGCTTCATCGCCGACGACTGGGTCAACGCCGACCGCTTCTACTTCCATCCCGACCCCGGCTTCTGGGGGGCGGTCGACAACTACCAGACGCCGAGCCGGCCGGTCGCCGCCTTCTACGTGACGCTCACCTACCAGGTGCTGGGCCTGCACCTCGACCAGCACCTGCTGCTCTCGGTGGTCCTGGCGGCGTTCCTCTCGATCGCCTACTTCGCCTTCCTGCGGACGCTCGGCCTGGGCCTGCCCTGGGCGCTGGCCGCGGCGGCGATCCTGCTCGTCTTTCCCTCCTCGGACTCGACCAAACTGTGGAGCACCGGCAGCCAGATCAACCTCTTCATCGGGCTCTACCTGGTGGCGATGGTGATCGCGATCGGCGGCCGTCGCCGGTTCGGGCCGGCCCCGAGCGTCCCCGCCGTCATCACCCAGGTCCTCGCCTCGGCGATCGCGCTGGTCGCCGTCGGCGGCTACGAGATCGTCGCCCCTGCCGTGTTCCTCTCCTTCGTCCTCTACCGCTGGGTCGGCGGGCGCGGCGGCACGCTCTGGCGCTGGCTCCTCGACGTCGTCCCGATGCTGCTCCTGCTGGTCCTCTACACGCGCAAGTTCGGCGAAAGCGAGTCGGGCGCGGGGCAGCTGGTGGACAACGCGCACCTGGTCCTCGACGGCGCCGTCTCGGTGCTCGCCTACTCGCTGTATCCGAGCCGGATGCTGACCACCCCCTGGGTGCTGATCGCCCTGGTCGCCGGGGTGCTGCTGGTCACCCAGCTGGTTCGCCAGCTGGCACCGCCCTCCCCCGACCGCGACGCGATCGCCCGCTGGAGCGTGCCGATCCTCCTGGCGCTGGCGGCGATCGCGATCGGCTACGCGATGATCGTCCCGGTCGCCGACCGCTACCCGCTCTACGCCCCGGGCGTCCAGAACCGGACCAACTGCTTTGCCGCGCTCGGGATCAGCGCCCTGCTCGTCTTCATGGCGGCGGCCGTCGGGGCGATGCTGGCCGGCGCCCTGCCGAGGCTCTCCGCCCAGGCCAGGGCACAGGCGCGAATGGGCATCACCGCGGCCCTGATCCTCGGCGTGGTCGGCGTCTACACCGTGCGGGTGACCCAGGACGCGGATCGCTGGACGCAGTCGGCCGAAATTCAGGAGGAGATCCTCACCCAGACCCGGGAACTGCTGCCATCGCCGCCGGCCGACGCGACGATCTTCACCGCGCCGTATCCGGGCAACGCCTCGCCGAGCGTGCCGGCCTTCGGCGGCGGCGGCAACAACGACGAGGTCGGAGCCTTCAAGGTCACCTATGACAGCGAGGAAATGCGCGCGTTCCCTCTGCTCTCGGGCCTCGGCCTGATTTGCGGCTCGAAGGAAATGTCCCAGTCCAACGCCGGAAACAGCGGCACGGCATACGGCAAGGGCTACCTCGTCGACCTGCGCGCCCGCGTCGTCTACCGGCCGATGACCCCCGGCCAGTGCCGCGCGGCGACGCGAGCGATGGAACCCTTCGGGCCGGTGAACCTGCGGGAAGACTGGTGAGCGTCTAGACCCGCTCGGCGGCAACCGCCGTGGTGTCCGCGACAGCGGCAGCCGTCTCCTCCCGCGGCGCGCGCAGCAGCCGCGTCATCGTCAGCGTCGCGTCGACGGCGGCGGCGATCAGGGCGACGTTGCGAATCACCATGTTGGCCGGCGCGAAGTAGATGCCGGTCGTCAGGGCGACCGCACCGAGCGCGATCCACGCCGGCCGCGCCAGGTTGGTGCGCTCGGCGCCGAGCACCACCGCCGAGACGCCGATCACCCAGATCATGAACTGCGGGCTGAGGACCCGGCTGACGACGATCTGCAGCAGCACCAGGGTAAAGACGAAGTCGCGGCTGACCGCGACGTCGGCGAGGTCGATCCGCCCGCGGCGGATCGCCCGTTCCCGCGCCACCCACCACAGCGCCGCCGCCAGGAGGACGAGGAGGCCCAGCCATTTGAGGATCACCGCGACCGCTTCCGCGACGTTGCCGCCGAGCTCGGCGGTGCCACTGCTCAGGACGATCTCCGGTTCGCGGCCGGTCACGGTCCACTGCAGGTACCAGGGGATGTCCGCCACCGCCTCCCGCTGCAGGCCGCGAACGTCCTGGTTGGCGAAGAACCCCGACTGGTCGCCGAAGAAGATCGCGGCGACGACGAAGGTGAGCGCCCCGACGGCGATCGCGGTCGCGGTCGCGCGGAGCAGGCGCCGGCGATCCCACTCGCCGAAGAGGGCGACGATCGGCCAGATCTTGAGCGCGGCGCCGGCACCGACCAGGGCGCCGAACCAGGCGGTGCGGCGGTGGATCACGACCAGGGCGGCCATCGTCAGCACCGTCGGCGCGAGGTCGAACCGGGTCAGCGGGTTGGCCTGCAGCGTCGGAATCGCCAGCAGCCAGACCCAGACCCCGGTCGAGCGCCCGCTGCGGCGGGCCAGCAGCGCCATCACGACCAGGCCGGCGAAGTCGACCAGCAGCATCAGCGCCACGAAGGACGGCTGGTAGGCGGCGCCGAAGATCGACCCCAGGCGCGGGATCAGCAGGAAGAAGGCGGCGCCGGGCGGGTACTGCCAGGAGTCGCCGTCCGGCATCTGTCCTTCGCCGAGCGTGTCCGCCCACGCCTTGTAGAACTCGACGTCCTGGTAGTTGACGCCGAGGTCGCTCCAGAAATTGACCTGGATCAGCATCAGGGCGCGGGTGAGAGCCCAGACTCCGACCCAGATCAGGGCCTTGCGGTTGAAGTTCGAAAGCATCGGCGGCGCGCCAGCTTCGCACAATCGCCGTGGGTAGACTCGCCGCGATGGAGGACGCCTCCGACCTGCGGCGCCAGCTCGACGAGCGCGACGCCGAGATCAAGCGCCTGCGCGATCTGCTGGTCGCCAAGGACGTCGAGATCGGCGAGGAACGGGGGCGGCGGCTGGAGCTGGAAAGCTACGCGCTGCGGCTGATCGCCTATGCCCGGCTGGCGAAGCTGGCGGTGACCCGGCCCGGGGAGCTGCGGCGCCGGGTGCGCGAGCACCGGAGCGGCTCGCGTGGCTGATGCGCCCCGCTTCTCGGTCATAACGCCGGTCTACGACACGCCGGCCGACGTCTTCTGGGCGATGGTCGGCTCGGTCCTGGGCCAGAGCTTCGGCGACTGGGAGCTGTGCCTGGTCGACGACCGCTCCCCCGCCCCGCACGTGGCGGCGCTGCTGGAGGAGGCCGAGGGGCTGGACCCACGGATCAGGGTCGCGCGGCGGGCCGAGAACGGCGGCATCGTCGCCGCCTCCAACGACGCCGTGGCGATGGCACGGGGTGAGTTCCTGGCGATGCTCGACCACGACGACGAGCTCCACCCCGACGCGCTGCGGCTGGTCGACGCGGCGCTGCGCGAGGAGCCCGAAGCCGACTACGCATACACCGACGAGGACAAGATCGACCGCGCCGGCCGCCACTCCGGCCCCTTCTTCAAGCCCGACTGGTCGCCGGAGCGGATGCGGACCCAGATGTATTCCTGCCACCTCAGCGTCTTCCGCCGCGCCCTGGTCGAAGCGGTCGGCGGCTTCGACCCCGTCTTCGAGGGCTCCCAGGACTGGGACATGGTCCTCAAGGTCACCGAGCGGGCCCGCGCCGTCGTCCACGTCCCCCGCGTCCTCTACCACTGGCGGATGATCGAGGGCTCGACCGCGGGCGCCGACGAGTCGGCCAAGCCGTGGGCCTTCGAAGCCGGCACGCGGGCGGTCCAGGCCCACGTCGAGCGGATCGGGATGCCGGCCCGGGTCACACACGACCCCGAGGACCGCGGCGTCTACCACCTCGACCCGGAGCTGAACGACGAACCGCTGGTCAGCATCGTCATCCCCACCGCCGGCCAGACCCGCGAAGTCCGCTACGAGCAGATCGTGCTCGTCAGCCACTGCCTGCGCGGCATCGTCGAGCGCTCGACGTATGAGAACTACGAGCTGGTGGTGGTGGTCGACTCGCCGGCCGAGCCGGCGCTGCTGGACGAACTGCGCGAGATCGGCGGCGAGCGGCTGCGGCTGGTCGACTACGACAAGCCGTTCAGCTACTCGGACAAGGTCAACGTCGGCGCCGCCGCCGCCCGCGGCGAGCACCTGCTGCTGCTGAACGACGACATCGAGGTGGCGACGCCGAACTGGATCGAGCGGATGGTGATGTACTCGGGGCTGGAGGGGGTCGGCGCCGTCGGCGGCAAACTGCTGCTCCAGGACGAACGCCTGCAGCACGTCGGCGTCCGTTTCGAGGGCGGCCTCCCGGGCCACCACTACTGGGGCTTCCGCGGCGACTTCCGCGGCTACGCCAACACGGTGCGCACCGCCCAGAACTGCCTCGCCGTCACCGCCGCCTGCCTGATGACCCGGCGCCAGCTGTTCGAGCAACTGGGCGGCCTCAGCGAGGACTTCCCGGTCAACTACAACGACGTCGACTACTGCCTGCGGCTGCGGCAGCTGGGCCAGCGCACCGTCTACGACCCCGACCTGAGGATGTTCCACTTCGAGTCCTCGAGCCGCTCCTCAGCCGTCAACGAGTGGGAGAAGCGACTGTTCCGGGAAAGGTGGTTACCGTTCACCGACCCCGACCCGTATTCCAACCCGCAATTGCGCCACGAGCTGCCACGACCCAGCTCCAAATTCAGCTGGATGCCCCGCCGACCGCGGCTCCGGCGTCGCCGCCTGAAAGGACAACCCGCCTGACGTGAACTACGAGCGCCTGTACAGCTTCCGCTTCCGCGACATCGACCAGGACGGCCGGATCGCGGTCTGGCAGCAGATCAGCCCCCACGTCCACGGCCTGATGGGCAGCCCGCAGAAGGTCCTCGACCCGGCCGCCGGCCGCGGCGAGTTCATCGGCGCGATCCCCGCCAAGGAGACCTGGGCGGTCGACGCGGTCAGCTACGAGGAGGCCGCCCACAAGCCCGACACGACCGTGATCACGGCGATGATCATGGACGCCGAGCTGCCCAGTGACCACTTCGACGGCGTCTTCGTCTCCAACTTCCTCGAGCACCTCTACGACCAGGAGGCGATCGCCGCCTTCCTGGAAAAGATGAACGCCTCGATGGAGGCTGGCGGGCGGATCGCGATCATGGGGCCGAACTACCGCTACTGCTCCGACGAGTACTGGGACTGCGCCGACCACTACGTCGCCCTCACCCACGTGGCGATCGAAGAGCACCTCTACGCCGCCGGCTTCGAGATCGAGCGGGTCATACCCCGCTACCTGCCCTACTCCTTCCGCGGCATCCTGCCGCCCTCGCCGGCGCTGACCCGCCTCTACCTGAAGACGCCGCTCGCCTGGCGGTTCCTCGGCAAGCAGTTCCTGGTGATCGGGCGCAAATAGTGCCCCGAGTCCTGGTCATCGGCTGCGGCTTCATCGGGTCCAACATCGTCGAACAGCTGGTCGCCGGCGGCCAGCCCCCCGCGGTGCTGACCCGCTCGCGGCCGGCGCCGGAGGTGGCGGCGAGGATCGCCCCCGGGGACCTCGTCGTCGGCGACGCGACCGACCCCGAGACCGTGGAGCGGGGGCTGGAGGGCGTCGAGCACGTGATCTTCAGCGCCGGCGGCCTGCTGCCGGCGGCCTCCGAGGAGGACCCCGAGGAGGACGCGCGGCTAACGCTGGGGCCGGTGCGGACGGTGCTGGAGCGGCTGCGGGAGCGGCCGGGGGTCGGGCTCACCTACCTCTCCTCCGGCGGCACCGTCTACGGCGAGCCGAAGGAGACCCCTGTCGCCGAGGACGCCCCGACCGAACCCGTCGGCGCCTACGGCCGCCTCCACCTCCAGTGCGAGTCCGAAGTCCTGGCGGCGAGCCGCGAGCACGGCCTGCCGGCCCGGATCCTGCGCTGCGCGACCGTCTACGGCGAGCACCAGCACCCCGATCGCGGCCAGGGGGCGGTCGTCACCTTTCTGCACCGGATCGAGCGCGGCGAACCGATCGAGCTCTACGGGGGCGGCGCGACGATCCGCGACTACGTCTACGTCGGCGACGTCGCCCGGGCGACGATCGCCCTGGTCGAGGCCGGCGGCCCGGCGGTGATCAACGTCGGCAGCGGCAGCGGCACCTCGCTGGTCGAGCTGCTGCGGGCGGTCGAGCGCGAGGTCGGCCGCGAGGCGCGGGTCCACCAGCACGAGCCGCGCGGCTTCGAAGTGCACCAAATCGTTCTCGACACGACGCTGTTGCATCAAACCGTGGAACTGGAGATCACCAGCCTCGCGGCGGGCATCGCCCGCACCCACAACTGGCTGAAGACGGGGCGAGCTGAGCGGGTTTGAGCGAGGGCGGCGAAAGGCTCAACGGCCTGCGCTGGCGGCTGCGCGCGACCCGCGCGCTGTGGCGGCGGGGCGCCTCCCCGGAAGGGGTGCTGGACGCGGCCGGGCGCAAACGCTCCGACCCGGTCACCCAGCTGGACAAGCCGGCGGCGGGCGACTGGGTCGAAGGCGGCGCGATCTCGGTCGCCGGCTGGCTCTTCTTCCCGGAAGCGGCGACGGCACGGATCGAGGTCTTCCTCGGCGGCCGCTCGCTGGGGCCGGCGCGGATCGGCGCCCCGCGGATGGACGTCGCCCGGATCTGGGACGACCCCCACGCGGCGGCGGCCGGCTTCGAACTCGACGCCGACCTCGGCGAGTGGGACGGCGGCGAGGGCGAGCACGACCTGCTCGTCGTCGCCACCAGCGTCGAGGGCCAGCGGCACGAGATGGAGCCGCTGCGGGTCAGGGTCGGCACCCCGCCCGAGAAGCCCGGCAAGCTGCCGCCACCGGCGGCGCGGACCGCGACCCCGGCCTCGGACCGGCGGCCGCACGTCCTCGTCGTCACCCACCAGCTGACCCTCGGCGGCGCCCAGCTCTACCTGCTCGACCTGCTGCGCGAGCTGGTCCGCGCCGGAACCGCCACCTTCACCATGGTCACCTCGGTCGACGGCCCGGTCCGCGCCGAGGTCGAAGCGCTGGGGATCCCGGTCCACATCACCAGCCTCGCCCCCTACGACGACACCAGCTCCCACATCGGCCGGGTCGAGGAGCTGGTCGCCTGGTCGCAGGGCCGCGGCTTCGACGCCGCCCTGCTCAACACCGCGACCGCCTGGACGGTGACCGGCGCCGAGGCGGCGGCCGAGCTCGGCATCCCGGTCGTCTGGGCGATCCACGAGAGCTTCCCGCCGAGCGTCCTGCTCGCCGACTTCTCCCCCGGCGTGCGGCAGCGGACGAAGGAGGCGCTGGCGAGCGCCTCCGCCCTCGTCTTCGAGGCCGAGGCGACCAAGCGGCTATATGAGCAGGTGGCCGGCGCCGAGCGCTGCCACATGTATCCCTACGGGCTCGACCTGGAACCGATCGACGCCCACCGGGCGGCGTTCGACCCCGCCGCCGCCCGGCGCGAGGCGGGGATCCCGGCCGACGCCGAGCTGGTCGTCTGCGTCGGCACGGTCGAGCCGCGCAAGGCGCAGGTGATGCTGGCGCAGGCCTTCGACCTCGTCGCCGCCCGCCACCCGCGCGCCTGGGTCGCCTTCGTCGGCGGCCGCGAGGACCCGAACACCGAAGCGCTGCACCGCTACCTCTCCGCCTCGCCTTATGGCGAGCGGATGCGGGTGATCCCGATCACCCCCGAAGTCGAGGCCTGGTACGGGATGGCCGACGTCCTCGTCTGCGCCTCCGACATCGAGTCGACCCCGCGCACTGTGCTGGAGGCGATGGCCTGGGAGACGCCGGTGCTGGGGACCCGGGTCTTCGGCCTGCCCGAGCTGATCAGCGACGGCGAGACCGGCTGGCTCTGCGAGCCGCGCGACCTGCCGGCGCTGGCGGCTGGACTGGATCGCGTGCTGTCGTTGTCGGCCGAGGAGCGGCAGCGGGTCGGCGCCGCCGGGCGGCCGCTGGTCACCGAGCGCCACTCGCTGCGGCGCTACGGGCAGGAGATCGCCGGCCTGCTGGAGAAGGCCGTCGCGGAGAGCTCTTCGTGAAGGAACGAATCCGCAACCTCAGCCCGGCCTGGCGCTGGGCGCTGATCGTCGCGATCGGCTGCCTGGTGATGGCCGCGATCAACGTCTGGTGGATCGCCACCTACCGCCACGGCTATCCGATGGACGTCGACGAGAACGGCTACACGACGATCGGGATCATCGACTTCTTCGGCTGGGAAAACGGCGGCTTCAGCGGCTGGTGGGAAGCGGTCCAGAACCAGACGCCGAACGCGCCGCTGCTGCCGGCGCTGACCTCGATCGTCCTCATCTTCAGCCCCGGGGTGATGCAGGGCTACGGCGTCCTGATCGCCTTCGCGGCGCTGCTGACCCTGGCCACCTACGGGATCGGCGAGCGCCTCGCCGGGCCACGACTGGGGGCGCTGGCGGCGCTCGCGGTCGGCACCAGCCAGGGCGTCTTCATCTTCGCCCGCGAGTACATCTTCGCCCTCCCCACCGCCGCCTTCCTCGCCTGCTCGGCCTACGCGCTGATCCGCAGCGAAGGGATGCGGCGACGCTGGTGGGCCGTCGCCTGCGGCGCCGCGATCGGCCTGATGCTGCTCTCGCGGACGATGGCGGTCGCCTTCGTCCCGGGGGTCGCCGTCGCGGCGCTGCTGGGGATCGCCGTCAGCTACCGCGACGAACTCGCCAAGCGCGCGCTGAACTTCGGCCTCGCGGTTCTCGCCGCCGTCCTGGTCGCCGCCACCTGGTACTGGAACAACTTTGACCCTGTCTACGACTACCTGACCGAATTCGGCTACGGCTCCCAGGCCCAGAACTACGGCGCGGAAGCCTCATTCCTCTCCTGGGACCGGTTCAAATCGGTCGCCGAGAAGATCATCCAGGGCGACCTGCTGGTGCCGATGGCCTACCTCGTCGTCATCGGGCTCGTCGCCTGCGCGGTCGCCGTGGCGCAGCGGCTGCGGGCGGCCGAGGACCGCAAGGCCGAGGCGCTGCGGATCCTCGGCAGCGACGCGGTGGCCCTGTTCATCGTCGCCGGGGCGGGCTTCGGCGCGTTGATGAGCTCCCAGAACGGCGGCTTCGGCTTCACCTTCCCCGTCGCGATGCTGCTGCCGCCGCTGGCGGTGGTGGCGCTGCGCCGCTACCGGGCCGCGATCGTGCCGGTCACCGTCCTGGTCGTCGCCGTCGCCGCGATCAACCTCCTCGCCAACTCGAACCTCTCCGACGACCTCTCGGAGCGGCGCCTGGTCGAGGTGCCGGCCTTTGGCCAGCTGCCCTGGATCAGCGGCGAGCCCGCCGCGGTCGGCAACGTCCGCCAGCAGGCGCCGGGGCCGAGCACCCGCTTCACCTCCGAGGACGCCGGCTACGTCGCCACCGACCTCGAGCTGGCCAAGACCCTGCTCGAACCGATCGCCCCGGAAGGCGAGCCCCGCCTCGTCGCCTTCGCCTCTCGCAACCGCGTCGTCAGCACCAACAGCGTCGGCCTCGCCGGCCTCGTCAACTTCCGCCGCGGCATCCCCTTCACCCAGCTGCTCTCCGAACCCGACACCGTCGCCCACTACGAAGAACAGATCACCGGCCCCGAACTGGGCGAACCGACCGCCGTCGTCACCACCAGCACCGAAGCGGGCGACTTCGAACCCATCGTCACCCAGGCCAGGGTCGAGACCGCCCTGAAGAACCTCGACTTCCGCCTGGTGCGTCAGGTCGGGATGCCGGACGGGCGGAACCTGCGGGTCTGGGTCTGGAACGGGAAGAGGTACGGCCCTATCGCGAAGAGCCGGCCTTTGCGCGATCGGTCTCCCGCACCTGGTAATCCCCGCGGCTGAGGGTCATCTCGAGCCAAACGTAGAGGGTGATGAAGAGGTAGCGGCTGCCCATCTCTTTCATCGCTAGCTTCGCCTCGCCGCTGGTGCGGTTGGTCCAGGAGGTGGGGACGACGGCGTAGGAGTGGCCGCGGACGATCGCCTTCAGCGGCATCTCGACGGTGAGATTGAAGTGCTTGGAGAGGAGCGGCTGGATCGTCTCGATAACCTCGCGCCGGTAGGCCTTGAAGGCGTTGGTGGTGTCGTTGTAGCGGTGTCGGAAGAGGACGCGGATGAACTGGTTGGCGAGGCGGTTGACCACGTACTTGAC
>JBIOTO010000101.1:0-34843 GCA_044865945.1 Solirubrobacterales bacterium | reverse complement strand
CCCTGGACGCGACCGAGACGATCAACCGCATCGTCGACTTCTTCCCGCCCCACCTCCAGCACCAGGCGCGGGTGATGCTGGCGGCGACCCTCAAGGGGGCGATCGCCCAGCGCCTCGTCCCCGACGTGACCGGCGACGGTCGGGTACCCGCCTCCGAGATTCTGGTCGTCACCGGCCGGGTCAAGGACCTGATCATGAACCCGGAGGAGACCGGCAAGATCACCGAAGTCATCTCCGAGGGCGAGTACTACGGGATGCGCACCTTCGACCAGTCACTGCTGCGCTACGTGATGGAGGGGAAGGTCGCCGAGAGCGTCGCCCTGGAGTACGCGTCCAACCCGCACGACTTCAAACTGATGCTCGCGGCGGGCGGCCAGCGGGCGAGCGGAATCGAGCAGCTTGCACCCGCAACTGAGTAGGACGGGCGTCCAAATCGCCGCAATCGGCGATTTCCCGTTCAAGTCGACCCCGCGCCTGACGATGGGATAAAGCCAATGGCCGCTATCGATCGATTCCTCCATCTGGTCCGGCAGCTCCGCCGCAGCGAGGCGGGGATGGCGCTGCCCGTCGCCCTCTTCGCGATGATCGGCAGCATGGCCCTTGCCGGCGCCGCCGTCGTCGCCACCACCGACGTCCAGGTCGGCGTCCAGCGCGACGACTCCTCAAAGGACGCGATCGCCGCCGCCGACGCCGGCGCCAACGTCGCCCGCGTGCGACAGACCCGTTACGGGTTCGTCCTCAACGAATGGAACCCGTGCCTGACTCTCGGCTCCAGCGGCAAACTCGAAAAAGCCCCCGCCGAATTCGTCGGCGGCCAGCGCTGGTGCCCGCCGGTCTCCGGCACGGTGGGCGACTCGAGCTACGTGTACCGGGTCAGCCCAGTCGGCGAAGACTGCGGCGAGTTCGAACTCTGCGTCGTCTCCACCGGCACCGACGACCAGCTCAGCCGCCGGATCGAGGTCACCTACAACCGCTCCGGCCTGGTCACCAACGAATCGGAAAAAATTGGTCGCGAAGGGCGCGAAACGCGCGAACAGACCGAACGGGAACTCAAAGAAGCGCTGGAAAAAGAAGAAAAACAAAAAGCCAAAGAACTCGAAGAAAAAATCCAGAAAGAAAAAGAAGAAGAATCGAAACGCGCCGCGGTCGAGGGCTTCGTCGGGCGCGACGGCATCACCCTCAGCGGCAACGCCGACATCCGCGTCGGCCTCGGTACCAACGGCCACCTCTCGACTTCGGGCAACGCCAGCATCTGTGGCGACATCCGCGTCGGCGTCGGCAAAAAATGGACCAAATCCGGCAACGCCTCGCAGTGCAAAGGCTACGTCGTGAAGGAAGGCAACGTCGACCTGCCGCCGGTCAGCAGCTTCATCCCGACCAACATCGCCACGGTCAACTCGAACAACCGGATCACCGCCTGCACCAAAACCAACGTCCCGGTCGACTGCCAGAAAGACGCCTACACGGGCAACTGGAAATCGAAGCCGCCGTTCAACACCAAAACCCGGGCGATCACGCTGAGCAGCAACGACACCCTGACCGTCGGCGGTGGCGACTACTGGATCTGCTCGATCAGCATGAGCGGCAACTCGCAGCTGATCATGGCCACCGGTTCCCGTGTCCGCTTCTTCTTCGACACGCCCGAGAAATGCGGCACCGGCAACCAGCTGAGCCTCAGCGGCAACAACCGCATCTCGGCGACCGGGTACCAGCCCAGCGTCGGCCAGTTCGACGTGCCCGGCTTCTACTTCCTCGGCTCGCCGACCGTCGCCAGCCAGGTCGACCTCTCCGGCAACTTCGGCACGGTCAACGAGATGGTCATCTACGGCCCCGACACCTACATCAACATCAGCGGCAACGCGACCTTCAAAGGCATCCTCGTCGGCAAGCAGATCGCGATGAGCGGTAACGGCAAGGTCGAACAGGACGCCGGCTTCCCGGTCCCGCCGGAGCTGAACCCGGGCGCGACCGAAGAAGAGGGCAACCCCAGCGACGAAGAAGAAGCGGCCGAAGAAGAAGAAGAAATGACGCCTGAGGAAAAAGTGGCCAAAGAACTTCAGGAAAAAGTGGAACGCGAAGAAGAAGAAAAAGAAAAAACCAACCGCTCCGCGATCTACTTCACCCCCCAGGCGTACTTCGAGTGCATCGGGCTTCCTCCGGCCGGCAGCGCCCCCAACGCCAACTGCTGAGCGCCATGGAACGGGCCCCGACGCCCGCCATTCAAGCTTGCGTCCCCGCCTGCCGAGCTAAGTCCAGGTAGGTATGCGCGAGCAACTGAACAACAACCCGCTGGTGCAGATGGGCGCGATCGCCGCGCTGCTGCTGGTCGGCGCGGTCTTCCTGCTGACCTCGATGGGAGGCGGCGGCGAAGAAGAAGGCGAATCCGGTTCGAGCTCGGTCACGACCACCGAAGGCGCGGCGCCCTCGCCGGGCGAAGCGCCGCCCCCCGAAGCCGCCGCCGGCGCCGGCACGGCGACCCTGGCGACGCAGCCGCTGCCGCTGCCGGTGATGGACGCCTGGAACGCGAACCAGACCGTGGTCCTGCTGATCGTCCACGACGGCGGCATCGACGACGACCTGGTCAAGCTCGCCAGCACCCGTCTCGCCGGGATGCCCGGCACCACCACCTTCACCGTCCCCGCCAGCCAGATCGCCCGCTACGCCTCGATCACCCAGGCTGTTGGCGTCGACCGGGTGCCGGCGCTGGTCGTCCTCGGTCCCAAGAAGCTCGACCAGGCGGTGCCGACCGCCTCGGTCAGCTACGGCTTCCAGGACGGCGACAGCATCGAACAGGCGGTGATCGACGCCGGCTACAAGGGCCCGACCCTCGAATATCACCCGTGAGCATGGACGGCCGGGACTTTCCCAGTCACCTGCGGCCGGTCCCCGACTCAGGCGACTCCACCGCACCGGCGCTGCCGGCTGAGCAGAGCGGCACCCCTGGCCTGACCCCGCCGATCTCCCGCGGGCGCTCCAGCGGCTTCGTCACCGACGTCCTCGTCGACCTCGGCTTCGTCGCCGAAGACCGGGCCCGGCAGGCGATCGAAGAAGCGCGTACCGCCGGCCGTCCTCCCGAGCGGCTGCTGCTCGAGCAGGGCGCGGTCGACGCCGACCAGTTCTCCCGTGCCGTCGCCGAGCGCTACGGGCTCGACCACATCGACCTCTCCGCCTTCCAGGTCGACATGGCGGCGGCCAACCTGATCACGGTCAACACCGCCCGCCGCTACAAAGCGCTGCCGGTCGGCTACGCCGACAAGAAAACCCTGATCGTGGCGATGGCCGACCCGACCAACGTCCTCGCCGTCGACGACATCCAGATCGCGACCGCGCTCGACTGCCGGGTCGCGGTCGCCACCGAGGAGGACATCGAGGCGCTGCTGGGCCGCCTCAACACGCTGCAGAGCGCGGTCACCGAGGCGGTGATCGAGGGCGAGGCGGAGGCCGACGAGGAGCTGGCCGAAGTCAGCGACATCGAAGTCAGCGCCGAAGACGCGCCGGTGATCAAACTCGTCTATAGCATCCTCGGCCAGGCGGTGGGGGAGGGGGCCTCCGACGTCCACTTCGAGTCCGGCGAGGACGACATGCGGGTCCGCTTCCGGGTCGACGGCGTGCTGCGCGAGGCCGCCCACGTGCCGAAGCGGATGGTCAACGCGGTGATCTCCCGGGTGAAGATCATGAGCGACCTCAACATCGCCGAGAAGCGGGTTCCCCAGGACGGCCGCGTCAGCGTCACCGTCGACGACCGCCGCGTCGACCTGCGCGTTACCACCCTGCCGACCCAGCGGGGTGAGGGAGCGACGATCCGCATCCTCGACAAGGACAACGCTCAGCGCTCGCTCGACGAACTCGGGATGGACGGCGACGCGCGGAAGCGCTTCGCGGACGCCTTCCACCAGGCCTACGGCGCGGTGCTGGTCACCGGCCCGACCGGCTCGGGCAAGAGCACCACGCTCTACGCGGCGCTGCAGGAGCTGAACCAGGTCGAGAAAAACATCATCACGATCGAGGACCCGGTCGAGTACCGGCTGCCGGGCGTCAACCAGATCAACGTCAACCGCAAGGCGGGCCTCGACTTCGCCACCGGGCTGCGCTCGATGCTGCGCGCCGACCCGGACATCGTGATGGTCGGCGAGATCCGCGACGGCGAGACGGCCCGGATCGCGATCGAGGCGGCGCTGACCGGTCACATGATGCTCTCGACCCTGCACACCAACGACGCCCCGGGCGCGATCACCCGCCTGACCAAGATGGGGATCGAGGCCTTCCTGATCGCCTCGGCGGTCGACTGCGTCGTCGCCCAGCGCCTCGCCCGCAAGCTCTGCAGTCACTGCAAGCGACGCATCGTGATCCCGCAGCAGGCGCTGACGGAAGCCGACCTGCCGGGCGCAGTGGAGATCGAGGCCTACGAGCCGCTCGGCTGCGCCCGCTGCAACCAGAGCGGCTACCGCGGCCGGGTCGGGCTCTACTCGGTGATGGGGTTGAGCGAGCGGATCAAGGAGATGGCCGTGGCGGGCGCGGCGGAGGCTGAGATCGGAGCCGTGGCGCGCGAAGAAGGGATGTGCACCCTGCGCGAGGACGGCCTCGGCAAGGTGCGCGCCGGGCTGACCAGCCTGGAGGAGATCCTGCGTGTCACCGCATAACCGAAAACAGGTATCGAGGATTTCGGCCTTCGTGCCGATCTAGGTCAAATGGATTTCGACTTCTCCGAGGTCCTCGCCCACATGGTCGCCGTCAAGGCCTCCGACGTCCACCTGACGCCGGGGTTCGCCCCCGCGATCCGGGAAAAGGGCCAGATCGTGCCGATGGACGGCTACCCGGTGCTGAGCGGCCAACATACCCGCGAGGTCGTCTACGGGATCCTCAACGACGACCAGCGCAAACGCTTCGAGACCGAGAAACAGCTCGACTTCGCCTACGCGATCCCGCAGGTCGCCCGCTTCCGCGTCAACTGCTTCTTCCAGCGCGGCTCGGTCAGCGCCGCCTTCCGCCTCGTCCCGCAGGACATACCGGCGCTCGACTCGCTCGGGGTGCCGCCGGTGCTGCGCGAGCTGGCCGCCAAACCGCGCGGCTTCGTCCTCGTCACCGGCCCGACCGGCTCGGGCAAGAGCACGACCCTGGCGGCGATGATCGACCTGATCAACCAGGAGCGCCGCGAGCACATCCTCACGATCGAGGACCCGATCGAGTTCCTCCACCACCACAAAAGCTCGATCGTCAACCAGCGCGAGGTCGGCTCCGACGCGGTCGACTTCGCCCTCGGCCTGCGCGCCGCCCTGCGAGAGGACCCCGACGTGATTCTGGTCGGCGAGATGAGGGACCTGGAGACGATCTCCACCGCGCTGACCGCGGCCGAGACCGGCCACCTCGTCTTCGCCACCCTCCACACCCAGTCGACCGCGCAGACGGTCGACCGGATCATCGACGTCTTTCCGCCCCAGCAGCAGGGTCAGGTGCGGACCCAGCTCTCGATCGCCCTGCAGGGGATCGTCACCCAGCAGCTGCTGCCGACCGCCGACGGGATGGGCCGCACGGTCGCCACCGAGGTCCTGGTGCCGACGCCGGCGATCCGCAACCTGATCCGCGAGGGAAAGACCCACCAGATCTACGCCGCCGTGCAGACCTCCGGCGCGGTCGGGATGCAGACGATGGACGCCGACCTGGCGCGCCTGGTGCGCAGCGGCAAGATCACCCGCTCGCTGGCCGAGCAGCGCGCCTCGGTCCCCGAGGAGCTGAAACGACTGCTGGGCGGAGTGCCGGTGGCGCCGCCGCAGTACACGCAGGTGGGCTAGGCGATGGCCGGCTCCAACACCTTCGCCTTCCGGGCGATGGACCTCACCGGCGTCGCCTCCACCGGCGAAGTCGAAGCCGACTCCAAGGCCCAGGTCACGGAGGAGCTGCGACAGCGCGGGTTGATCGTCCTCGAGGTCAGCGAGAAGGCGAGCCCGATCAACGTCGAGGACTTCTTCAAGCGCTTCAAAAGCGTCGACATGCGCGAGCTGGCGGTCTTCTCGCGCCAGTTCGCGACCCTGGTCGCCTCGGGGATGCCGATGCTGCGGGCCCTACTGACGCTGGAAGAACAGACCCAGGACGAGATGATCAAGGAGGCGGCCGCCGGCCTACGAGCCGACATCGAGGCGGGCAGCACGCTCGAGCAGGGGATGTCGCGCCACCCCCAGGTCTTCGACCGCCTCTACCGGGCGATGATCCGCTCCGGCGAGGAATCCGGTCGACTCGACGAAGCGCTCGACCGGATCGCCTACCAGGTGGAGAAGACCGACGCCCTCCGCCGCCAGGTGAAATCGGCGATGATGTACCCGGCGCTGGTCTTCGGCTTCGCTGCGGTCGTCCTGATCGCGATCGTTGCTTTCGTGATCCCCGTCTTCGCCAACATCTTCAAAGAACTCGGGGAGGAAAACGGCGAAAGCGCGGCGCTGCCGTTGCCGACCCAGATCTGTGTCAGCGCCTCCGAACTGCTCACCGGCTACTGGTTCATCCTCATCCCCATGATGGTGGTCTCGGTCTTCGCCTTCCTGCGCTGGAAACGAACCGATCGAGGCAGGGAGACCTGGACCCGCCTCACCCTGCGGATCCCGTTCAAGATCGGGGACGTGATCCAGAAGGTCGCCCTGGCTCGCTGGTCGCGCACCTTCTCCGGCGCCGTCTCGGCCGGCGTGCCGATGCTGCAGGCGATCAAACTCACCGGCGAAACGGCGGGTAACGTCGTCATCGAGCAGGCGATGGAGGACGTCTACTCCTCGGCCAAGCGCGGCGGCTCGCTGGCCGCTCCGATCGAGCAAAACGCGATCTTCCCGCCGATGGTCGGCCACATGGTCTCGGTCGGCGAGGAGACCGGTCAGCTCGAGCACATGATGAGCAAAGTCGCCGACTTCTACGAGGCCGAGGTCGACGCCAAGGTGAAGGCGCTGACGGCGCTGCTGGAGCCGGTGATGATCGTCTTCGTCGGCGGCATCGTCGGCTTCATCGTGATCGCGATGTACATGCCGATGTTCAGCATCTACGAAAAGATCCGCTGAGCAGCGCTTTCCCCACTTTTCGCGAGACGAAGTCCAAATTTCAGGGATCAAGGTCTGGGGATTGGGGTCGATGACCTCCCTGTGATGAATCTGCCAGTGCTTCGGTGCAAAAGGCAAACCCGCTGTGAGGTGGGGGCGCAAAGCCATCGGGACTCCTTTACCGGAGTTGGCCGGGCTACCACCGGGGTCGACAGACACCACGTGGCTTCAGGCGACGGGGCTCTGGCGCAAGCGATTAGGACCATAGGAGGTCACTAATGTTTCTCCAGAATCTCCGGGCCAAAGTAGGCGCCCGGCTCAACGGCGATAGCGAGGCAGGGTTCACCCTGATCGAGCTCCTCGTCGTCATGCTGATCCTCGGCATCCTGGCCGCGATCGCCCTGCCCGCCTTCTTCAACCAGAAGGACAAGGCTGGCGACGCGAAGGCCAAGGAGATCGCCCACACCACCCAGGTCGCGCTCGAGAGCTGCTCGACCGACAACAACGGGACCTACCCGGTCGGGACCGGTGGGGCTTGCACCTACGCCGAACTCCGCGCCAACTACGAGGAAACCCTCCCGGCCGAAGGCGTGGCCATTTCCGCGCCGACCGGTGCGTCGTACCTGATCACCGTTACGTCCTCGACCGAAAACACCTTCTCGATCGAACGGACCTCGGCAGGTGCCCTGGTGTACAGCTGCACCGGCGACGGTGGCTGCCCGCCCGACGAATCCTGGGACGAATAGTCAGGCAACCGTCTGACGGCAAGACGTTCCTTTGAGCAGCAAGCGAGAGGCGGGCCAAGCGGCCCGCCTCTCGCTCTTTTGGCTACCGAGTTTTTCGCAAGTCGCTAAGTGAAACGTCTAGCGCGGTCGATAGATCGATGATGTCCTCCCAGCTGTCCTCAGGCCGGCCACCCGTGGTGGCTGGAATCGCGATCGGTGCGCTGGTGGCACTCGGCGTCGTCCTCTCGATCGCCTCGGTCGCCGGCGCCGCCGTGCCGAACTACAAGGGCGCCTCGGCTGACGGCTCGATCGTCTTCTTCGAAACCGAAGAGCAGCTGGTCCCCGGCGACACCGACACCAAGCGCGACGTCTACGCGCGCTCCTTCGAGGAAGCAGTCGGCGCCTACGTCACCCGCGAGGTCTCGCTCGGCCCGACCGGCGGCAACGACGCCTACCCGGCCCAGTTCGAGGGGACCAACGACCTTGGCGACCTGGCCTTCTTCTCGACCGAAGAGCGGCTCGTCGCGGACGACACCGACCGCGGCATAGACATCTACGCGCGCGATCTCAGCGATGGGACCACGGCGCTCGTCACTCAGGGCAACTCCGAATGCGTCCCGGCCTGCGGCAACAAAGCCTTCGCGGCGACCTTCGCCGACGTCGACTCCGACGGCGAAACGGTCTTCTTCGAAACCAAAGAGCAGCTGGTGGGTGCCGACACCGACAGCTTCACCGACCTCTACGCCCGTGACCTGGCCGGGGAAGAGACGACGCTCGTCTCCGCTGGCGCGGCCGGCTGCCTGCCCGGCTGCGGGAACGGCGACTTCGAAGTCTCGCGTCGCGGCGTCGCCGCCGACGGGACCTTCGCCTACTTCACCACCGCGGAGTCGCTCGCCGTCGCCGACGCCGACAGCGCCTTCGACATCTACGCCCGCGACCTCGAGAGCAAAACCACGTCGCTCGTCTCGACCGGCAGTTGCGGCGGTTGCGGAAACGGTGGCGCGGTGCCGATCTTCAACGGCAGCTCCGACGACGGAAGCCGGGTCTTCTTCAGCAGCGAAGAAAAACTGGTCGAAGCCGACGGCGACAAAGCCACCGACGTCTACGCCCGTGACCTGCCGGCCGGGCCGACGACTCTGATCTCTGGCGGCAGCGAAGACGTCACGGCCAGCTTCTCCGCCGCCTCAGCCGACGGGTCGCACGTCTTCTTCACCAGCGCCGAGGACCTGCTCGCAGCCGACGAAGACGGGGTCAACGACGTCTACGAGTGGACCGGCGGGACGCTGAAACTGGTCACCTCGGCCCCGTGCTCGAGCTTCTGCGGCGCCAACTTCGACGCGGTCAGCGCCGACTCCACCCAGGTGCTCTTCAGCACCGCCGGCGCGCTGGTCGCCGCCGACGAAGACACCAACGACGACATCTACCGCCAGAACGTTGGCGGCGGCGCTCCGGTCCTCGTCTCTCGCGGCGACGCCGGCTGCCCCTCGTGCTGGAACGGCGACTTCGACGCCCGCTTCAACGAAGCCTCGGCTGACGCCTCGCGCGTCGTCTTCACCACCGCTGAGGGAATTCTCAGCAACGACAAAGACGGCGAAGACGACATCTACCTGCGCGACGTCGAGGCCGGGACGAGCAGCCTGATCACGATCGCGCCGAGCTACTGCCCGCTGAAAAAAGGCAACTGCGGCGCCACCTTCGTCGGCTCCTCCGAGGACGGGGCACACGTCTTCTTCCGCACCATCGAGCGCTTCACCCTCGAAGACGGCGACAACGAAGCCGACGTCTACGAACGCTTCCTCGGCGAGGAAGCGAGCGAAGAGGTGACGCGCCTGGTTTCGACCGGCAATGACCCGAACCTCGACCTCGGCCCCAAACCGCCGACCCTGACCGGCACCGATCCCGGATCGCCGGGCTCGACCACGACTCCCCGCATCCTGGGAGAAGCGACGGGGACGGCGGTGAAGATCTACACCAGCGAAGACTGCGCCGGAGAACCGGTCGCGACCGGAGCGGCAGCCGCTCTGCTCAATCCTGGGCTGCAGGTAACGGTCCTCCCGAGCTCGCTGACCACCTTCCGGGCCACCGCCGAATCCGAAGGGTTCGTCTCCGCATGCTCGGCGCCCCTGGCGTATCAGCACCTGCCTGACGAGCCGGAAGGGGGAGGGGGCGACAGCGGTGGCGGCGGTGGAGGTGTCACGGTCGTCGACGGGACTCCGGTGGGCCCGAGCGGCCCCGAATACCTGCTGCCCCGTACCCGGATCACCTTCGCGCCGGCTTCGAGGACCCGGTCGCGCAGCCCGATCTTCCGCTTCACCGATTCCACCGGCCAGTCCGGCACGACCTTCCAGTGCAAGGTCGACCGTAAGCCGTGGCGCCGCTGCAGCTCACCGCTGCGCCTCAAGCGCCTCAACCGCGGCAAGCACGTGCTCGAGATCAAGGCGACCAACGCCGCCGGCGACATCGAGCCGAAGCCGGTGAGGCGAGCCTTCAAGGTGGTGCCGCGATGAACCGCCTGGCGCGGAGGAAGTCATCGATTCGCGACGAGTCGGGGATGACCCTGATCGAGGTGCTGGTCGCGTCGATGATGAGCGTGATAATCGTCGCCGCTTCCTGCGCGATGCTGATCAACGCAGTACGCGACCAGCCGGTGCTCAGCAAAAAGGCCCAGAACGTCACCACGGCCCGCTACCAGCTCGAACGCATGGTCCGTGAGATCCGCAACGGCGTCCAGATTGAAGGTACGCCGAGCGCTTCCTCCGTGACCCTGCTCGCCCGGGTGAGGCGAGTCGCTTGCGGCGGCGCGGCGCAGACGAACCCGAGCGCCGAACCCGTGCAGTGCAAGATCACCTACACCTGCAGCGGCAATACCTGCACGAGAACCGAATTGACCTCGGCCGGCATTCCTGCCGGTAGCAGCATCGCGGCCTCCGGGATTGGTAGCACCAATGTCTTTTGTTTCGTCCCGAGCGCGAATGAGGATCAAACCGAATGCGGAGATGCCCAGACCGGCACGGGAGCCGAACCGCCGACCTACATCGGAGTCAACCTGGAGGTTCCCGGCCCTGAAGGGCCCGGCCTTCTCACCATCTCCGATGGCGCGACGCTGCGCAGTGCCGCGCTGAACGAGGCCTTTGGCGGCTCCCCGTCATGATCGCGCGCGTCAACAGCCTGATTCGCCTTGCCCGCGACGGGGAGGAGGGCCTGACCCTGATCGAGGTCCTTGTTGCCGCGATCATCCTGGCGCTGGCCGCGATGGCGACGTTCGGAGTACTGACGGCGGCGACGCGCAATGCCCAGCGCGCTCAGGCGACGCAGGTGGCGCTCGACAAGGCCCAGGAGGAGATGGAGAAGCTGCAGGCCGTTCCCTACGACGAACTGGCGCTCAAAGATGTTCCCGACCACGCGAGCAGCCCGCTCAACCCCAACTATCGCGTCAACGGCAAAAACTACGCCGTCAAGCGAGATCCGCTGGGGCAATACGGAGAAATGGTCCGTGACGGCGGCAGCTATTACGGAATCAGCCCCGACGTGAAAAAAATCGAAGGCGAGATCATGCCCGGGCCGTTCCCCTTCGAAGAGGGCAACGTCAGCGGCGAGATCTACCGCTACATCGTCTGGCGCAACGATTCCCAGTGTCCCCAGAGCACGGTCGGTACCGAAGACTTTTGTCCCGGAGATCAGGACTACAAACAGCTGATCGTCGCGGTCAAGTTTGATGGTCCAGTTGCGCAGAAGGCAGAGGGCAACTACGTCGAAGTCCAGTCCGCGGTCTCAAATCCCGACGTGGAAGCGCAGCGCTCCACTCGGGAAGGCAACGTCGGAGAAGGCGGGACCGGAGAAGAAACCGACAAAGAAAAAGAAGAACGGGAAAAAGAAGAAGCCGAAAACGACGAAACCGGCGGCCTCGGCACCGGCAAAGCGATCACGGCACAGCAGTTCTTCCTCTCCGACACTCCCTGCTCGGCGACCGGAGCGACCAGTCGCGAAACGATCGCGGGCGACCACCTGCTCCACAACACGCTCGGCACCTGTGCCAGCGGCCTGCGTAACGGGTCGACGAAAAACGGCGCCCCGGACGCGCTGGTCCTCGGCTCGCCTCCCGATCCCGATCCGGTCGACGAAACGAATCCACTTCTCTACGACTACTCCAGCGACTCCTACCTGGAGCCGACGCCGGACACCGACAAGGGCGTGCAGATCCTCCACGACGACTCGGCCGGCTGCAACTACGTGCCGAAAAGCAGCGTCCACCCCGAGGCCAAGGTGCACCGCTGGGTGACCGACCCGATGCCGACCGAATTCAAGATGAGCGGCACGGTCACCCTCGAGTTCTACTCGCGGACCCTGAACGAAGCCAGCTATCCAGGAACGGTCTGCGTCTATCTCTTCACCCGCAAAGAGACCGGCACCGGCGAAGCGACGGTCGCCACCGACACCCTGCTGCAGAACAAAGAAACGAGCAAAAACTATTGGACCTATTCCTCGCAGGGAACCGGGTCCTGGCCGCGAACCGAATGGACCAAGTTGAGGCTGAAAATGAACATCGCCGGGGTGTCCGCCACCGCCCCCAAAGTCATTCCGGCTGGGCAACGGCTGGGAGTGGCGCTGAGCGTCGACGCCGGCACCACCCCCGCCGACGCGATCCCGGTGATGTACGACCACCCCAACTACTCGACCCGGATCGAGGTCGACACCACCACCCCGTTCGAAGGGAACTAGGGAGTGGCAGCCGCCGCTGCCATGGCCTTCCTCGGAGGTCTCCTCGCCGGCAGCTTCATCACCGTCGTCGCCCACCGGGTGCCGCGCGGCGAAGGAGTTGTCGCCGGACGCTCGCACTGTCCAGAGTGCGGAACTCAGATCGCCGCCTACGACAACGTCCCGGTGGTCTCCTGGGTGGTGCTGCGCGGACGCTCCCGCTGCTGCGGGACCCGGATCTCGGCCCGCTACCCGCTGACCGAGCTGGCGATGGCGGTGCTCTACGCGCTGACGGTGCTCGTCCTCTGGGACGACGCCACCGCGATCGCCCTCGGGCTCGTCTTCGTGACGATGCTGGTGGCGGTGACGCTGACCGACCTCGAGCGGCGGATCATCCCGAACAAGATCCTCCTGGTCGCCGCCGTGGTCGGCGTCGCGGTCGCGGCGGTGGGGGACCCGGGCAGCCTGCCAGAGCGCGCGATCGCCGCCGCCGGGGCGGGCGGACTCTTCTTCCTCGCCGCGCTGGCCTATCCGCGGGGGATGGGGCTGGGGGACGTCAAGCTGGCGGCGACGATGGGCCTCTTCCTCGGCCGCGACGTCGCCCCGGCGATCCTCGTCGCGCTCCTCGCCGGCTCGCTAGTCGGGCTGGCGCTGATCGCCCGCGATGGCGCTGATGCCCGCAAGCGGGCGATCCCGTTTGGGCCATTTCTTGCGTTCGGCGGGTTGGTCGGTTTGCTGCTTGGGAGCGAGCTGATCGACCTCTACACGGGCACCTTCTCGTAGAGACGTCCAGGTTCTTCGAGAAATGAGTACTTGCAGGACGAAAGTTCTGCGGCGGATCTGTCGATTCAGGGGGTGCGGCCGCCATCGCGCGACCACATCCACCCATGGACTTCCAGCTGACCAGAAAGAAGAAGCCCACCGCCGTTGCCGGCCTCGACATCGGGGCGGGCAGCATCGCCGCGACCGAGCTGCGGATCAACGGCGCGGTTGAGGTCGCCGGCTCGGCGATCGCGCCGCTGCCGCCCGAAGTCTTCCACGAGGGCGAAGTGCTCGACGCCGATGCCCTGGCGAGCGCCCTGAAGTCCCTCTTCAATGACCACAAGCTCTCCAAGCGGGTCCGCCTGGGGGTCGGCAACCAGCAGGTCGTCGTTCGCACCGTGCGGCTCCCCGCGATCGAGGACCCGAAGGAGATGGAGGCCGCGGTTCGCTTTCAGGCCCAGGAGCAGATCCCGATGCCTCTCGACCAAGCTGTGCTCGAGCACCAGGTGGTCGGCGGCGTCCCGGCCGAGGAGGGCGCGGCGCCGCAGGTCGACGTGGTCGTCGTCGCCGCCCGCCGCGAGATGATCTCCTCCTTCCTCGACGCCAGCCGCCGGGCGGGCCTCGAGCCGGCGGGGATCGACCTCTCCGCCTTCGCGATGATCAGGGCCCTGGCCGACGGCGCCGGGACCGGGCCGGCCCAGCCGGGTGAGAGCCCCACCGAGGCGGTTCTCTACTGCGACGTCGGCGACGTCACCAACCTCGCCGTCGCCCGCGGCCGTTCCTGTCTCTTCACCCGCGTTTCGCACGTCGGCTTCGAGGCGATCTCGGCCCGCCTCGCCGCGGCGACCGGCCTCACCCCCGCGCACTCCTTCCAGTGGCTCTCCTACGTCGGCCTGGAGCAACCTCCAGAGTCGATCGAGGGGGACCCGGCGATCGTCGCCGAGGCGCGCAAGTCGCTTGAGGAGGGCGCCGCCTCGCTGCTGGACGAGCTGCGGCTCTCGCTCGACTACTACGGCGCCCAAGAGGCGGCGCTGCCCGTCCGCCAGATCATCCTCAGCGGCGCCGGCAGCGCGATCCCAGGCTTGGCCCCGACGATGGAAGAGCGACTGGGGGCTCCGATCCAGGTGATTCGCCCAGCGGCGCTGGCCGGTTTCGACGACGCCTCCGCCGCTCGCCTGACCCTCTCCTACGGACTCGCTTTGGAGAGCTGAGCGGTGCGTCCCGTCAACCTCATCCCCCCCGATCTGCGCCGCGGCGACAACGCGCCGCTGCGGACCGGTCCCCTCGCCTACATCGTCGTCGGCGCCCTGGCGCTTCTGCTCGTCGGAGTAACGATGCTCGTCCTCGTTTCCAACGAAGTCAGCGAAAAGAAGGACGAACTGGTCACGCTCAAGCGCGAAGACTCGGCTGCGAAAGCGCGCGCCGAGGCGCTGGCGCCGTACGCCCAGTTCCAGGCGATGAGTCAGCAGCGGGTCGAAACCGTCACCAGCCTGGCCAACAGCCGCTTCGACTGGCCGCGGGTGATGCGAGAACTGGCACTGATCCTTCCCGATGACGTTCTCCTCAGCGATCTCACCGCTGGCGCCGGAGGCGCTGGAGCGGAAAGCGGAGAAGGGCTTGGCGTTCTTGGACCCTCGCTCGAACTGAGCGGCTGCGCACCCGGCCAGGACTCGGTCGCCCGCTTCGTCGCCGCGCTGAAGGACATCGATGGCGTGACCCGGGTCGGGCTCGAATCCTCGGCGATCGGCGGAGCGTCCACCAGCTCCAGCAGTCAGGCCTGCGAGGACGCCGGCTACGCGGACCTGTTCGAAATCGTCGTCGCGTTCGATGCGGCCCCCGTGCCCGCGGGCGCTGAAGCCGAAGCTGAAGTCGAACCGGAAGCCGAAGAATCCGAAAGCAGCGAATCCGACGAAGGGTCGGAAGGAAGCGAAGAAGGCGGCTGAGGTGAAAGCGCAGACCAAGAAACGGACCAATCTGCTGGTGGTGGCGATGCTCGTCGTCGTCGCGCTAGCGGCTGCCTTCTGGATGCTGCTGCTCAGCCCCAAGCGCGAAGAAGCGGAGAAACTCGGCGGCCAGATCGAATCGGTCGAAGCCTCCTTGGCGCAGCATCGCTCCGAAGCCGCTGCCGCTGCCGCCGCCAAACGCTCCTTTCCCGACGACTACGCGCGCTTGGTGGTGATCGGCAAGGCCGTCCCCAGCGGCGACGAAACCGCTTCGCTGCTGGTCCAGCTCAACCATCTTGCACACAGGGCAGAAGCGACCTTCGAATCGCTCGCCCTGGAGGGCGGAGGAGAAGAAGCTCCCATCGCCACCGCTCCGTCGGCGAATCCGACCGAGGCGGAAGCCTCGCTGCTGCCGCTGGGCGCCTCGGTGGGCCCGGCCGGGTTGGCCGCGATGCCGTACTCGCTGACCTTCACGGGCGACTTCTTCCAGATCGCCACCTTCGTCGAAGGGCTGGACAGCCTGGTGAAGACGAGGAACGAAGACCTGGCGGTGAATGGCCGCCTGATCACCGTCGGCAGCTTTGCTCTCACGCCAATCGAGGGAGACGAAGGCGGGTCGAGACTGGAAGCGAGCTTCACCGTCACCACCTACGTGACCCCTCCGGGAGAGGGATTGACCGGCGGCGCCTCGCCCGCTGGTCCTGAAGAAGTGACCACTCTGACCTCCTCCACGACCGGAACGGCGCCATGAAAAAGCTCAAAGGACCCGACTTGAAGATGCCGGAGCTGAAAGTCCCCGGTTTCGTCAGCGACCTGTACTACGACCTGCGGGACCGGCGGCTGCTGCCCTTGGTTGCCTTCGTGCTGGTCGCGATCGTCGCTGTGCCGTTTCTTCTTTTCGGCGGCTCGAACGAATCGGGACCGCCGCGAATCGAACCGCCCGTGGACGACAGCGCGAACGTCTCGCAGCTGACCGTCGTCAAAGCTACCCCTGGCCTGCGCGACTACCGCAAGCGTCTGCAGACGCGCTCGGCGAAGGATCCGTTCAAGGGGCCGGCGCCGAAGGCCAATGTCTCGGCCGCCGAACTCGGCACGGAAGGCGACAACGGCTTCGAATCGAGCGAAGTCACCTCCTCGTCGACCTCGACCACCACGTCCTCCGGTGGCACGACCACCGAAACCACCAAGACGACCAAGGACGACGGCGTCGTCACCACGGAAACCGAAACGAAGACCGAAACCGAAGAATCCGACTCCGGGGGAGAAGGAAAGCCGGGGGAGATCACCCTCTTCGCCTTCGCTGTCGACGTCCGCATCAAGAAGACGACGACCGAGCCGGACGGCAGCACCAGGTCCAGCGACCCGGAAACCCGTTCGCGGGTGCTCTCGCCGGCGCCGCTGCCGGGGGAGAAGACCCAGGTCGTGACCTATGCGGGGATCAGCCCGAAGACCAAGAACGCGCTCTTCCTCGTCTCCGACGAAGTCACCTCGATCTTCGGCGAAGCCAAATGCCTCTCCGGCGATCAGACCTGTCAGCTGGTCGAAGTCGAAAAAGGCATGCCGCTGACCTTCGTCTACGGCCCCGGCGGCGCTCGCTACAAGATCACGGTGTTGAAGATCTTCCCCGTCACCGCCGGGAAATTCTGAGCACAGAGGGGTTTGACCATTGCTTCAGTAAGTGAAGCAATGGCGCTACACTTCTTGAAGCGAAGGGTCCTACCGCCCTTCCCCTTTGATCATGAGTGCCGAGAGCAACTCGACCTGCCCCGTTTGTAGAACCGCCGAAGTCGTCTGCGGCAAGTGGACGTTGCTGCTGATCCGCGACCTGGCCGAAGGCAGCGCCCGCTTCTGCGAGCTCGAGCGCTCGCTGGAGGGCATCAGCCCCCGCACCCTCTCGCTGCGCCTGCGGGCGCTGGAGGAGGAGGGCGTCGTCGAGCGCCACACCTACCCCGAGGTGCCGCCGCGGGTCGAGTACGCGCTGACCGCCAAGGGCGAGGCGCTGGTGCCGCTGGTCGAGGACATGCGCAGCTACGGCATGCGCTGGCTGCTGGGTGACGCGGCTGGCCGCGAGCCCGCCGCCGTCTAGCCCTTCCGGCTGCAAGCGATCATTCAAACGCAGGAGCGACCGCTCGCGGGCGGAAGCCTGGGGCGTGCGTGATTTCCTCCTGAACGAATCTGTCAAGCGCCTCGCGAGCGAGGCCGCGACCCGGCTCAGCTCGCTGGTCGCGATGGGGGAGGAGATCCCGTTCGACGTCGCCGCCGAGAGCGGCGACGATTCGGCCTTCTACAGCTACGTGCCGATGACCGGCCGCTACGTCGCCGAGCACGGCGACGAGCTGCGCGCGCTGCCGAGCTTTACCCCGGCCCGCGAGGCGGCGGTCGAAGCTGGCGTCGCCGCTCCTTATCTGGAGGCGCGGGGCGAGTCCGTCCCGGCCGACCCCGGCGCCCGCGCCGAGCTGATGCTGATCACCTTCTTCTCCGAGCTTTGGGAGGGCTCTGCCGGGTTCGCCCTCGATCGCGAGCGCCTGGAGACGGCGCTGGCGACCCTCGACGCGGAAAGCCGCGACGCCGACGAGGCGGAGGCGCTGCTGGCGCCGATCGTCGGCCTGCGGATGTCGATGCCGCGCTTGCAGCTGCCGCACGGCATGCGCATCGTCCGCGCCGACTCGATCGAGGCCCCGGTCGAGGCGATGCGCAGCGAGGGCATGGGCCGCGCGGCCTGGGAGCCGCAGTACCTGGCGGTCGCCGAGCAGGACTCCGAGGGCGGGGTCGAGGAGGCCCTGCAGCAACTGCGCGAGCTGATCAGCGTGATGAGACTTTTCAAGGGCGGCGGCATCGGCCTCGGTCCCTACGCCTTCGCCCCGACCGGGGAGGGCTGCTGGCGTCGGATCGCCACCGGTGCCCCGGCCACCCGCCCGGGCGGCTACCGCCTGAGCGAGGCTGAGGCGGAGGAGCTGATCGCCTTCGGGACGACGCTGGAGGCGCGCCCTGATCCCGACACCGCCCTCACCTGGGCCGTCGGCCGCTTCGAGATGGGTTGCGAGCGCGCCACCGCTCTGGAGGGGCTGAGCGACCACCTTTTGGCGATGCGCGCCGTGCTCGAGGGCCACGGGCCCGTCGGCGCCTCGCTGCCGCTGCGCGCGGCGGCGCTGATCGCCGACGAGTCGATGGACCGGATCGAGGCCGGCGAAAAGGTAGAGGCGGTGCTGGGGCTGGAGCGGGCGATGATGAACGGCCGCCCGGTCGAGCGCGCCGTCGAGCTCGCGACCTGGACCGAGGAGGGCGTTCGCGGCCTGCTGCGCCAGGCGGCGCTGGGCGAGCTCGGCAACGACCTCAGCACGGTCGCCGACGAGACGCTGATCGTCAACGGGCTCGCCGAAGGCGACGCCCAGATCACGGTTTCCGAGAGCTTCGAGCCCGAGCCCGAGCCCGAGCCGGAACCGGAGTTCGAGGTCGAGCCCGACTTCGCCCCCGAGCCCGCGGAAGGCGAGATCTCGATCGAAGCGGTCGAGTCCGAGCCATCCAGCGAACTTCGACTGCCCTTCGACGAGCTACCCGAGGAGGAAGACGTGGAGCAGGAGACCCGCATCATGGAGCCGATCCCGGCCGAGGACGAGATCAGGATCACCGCCACCCCGTGGCTGGAGGAGGTCTCCGACCCCCGCGGCGGCGACACGATCCAGTGGCCGGCTGACGCCGAGCGCGATCTCCAGCACCGCGAGAAGATCGACACCCCCCGAGTCCGCCACCTCTTCCCGGTCCCGGACTCAGACTGGGACGTCGAGCACCTCGAGTTCGAGTACTCGCGCAACAGGGTGAGCTGAGCTCGGGTTACGGGCCGAGCGCGGTGATTGGGATCACCTGGACCCCGTCGTTCCGCGCATAGCCGTACCCCCCGGCGACGATCACGCCGAGGACGGCCGGCTTGCCGCTGCGACTGGTGTCGACTTCGCCAGTGAACTTGAGCAGGTTGGCGGCCGCGACCTCGATGTTCTCCTCGCCGCCGAGTTTGATCTCGAAGGCTCCCCACCGGCCGTCAGACTCAACGATGGCGTCGACCTCGAGGCCTTTGTTGTCGAGGAACTGCCTAACTTCGCCGCGTCCCGCCTGTGAGTAGACCCGCAGGTCTCGCACGACCGAGGACTCGAAGAGGAAACCGAACAGATTCAGGTCGCGCAGCATGGCCGCGGGGTCGGCGCTCAGTGCCGAGGCGGCAAGCGAAGGGTCAACGAAGTGGCGTTTGGGTGACTTGCGGAGGATGGAGCGGGACCGCAGGTGCGGCTCCCACGGTGGCTGGTTCTCGATCACGAACAGGCGCTCAAGCGCGGAGAGGTACTCGCTTACGGTGTGCTGCTTCAGCGGGTCGTCGTCGCCGCCGGCGGTATCGGCCGCAAGGGTGGTCGCTGCTGCATGGGTGGCTACATTGCGGGCAAGACTCCTCAGTAGCCGGCGCACGCGAAGCGGGTCTCGCCGCACTCCGTCTACCTGGCTGATGTCGGTACGGCAGATCTCTTCCAGGTAGTCGGCAACGCTCTCCATGGCGTCATCAATCGGTACGCCTTGAAGAGCTGGCCAGCCCCCGCGGACGATTGCCTCGGCGATGTCATCCAAGGTAAGTCCTCTGTCGTCCGCGGCGGCGTCGTCCCCTTGAAGCAGCCCGGTCAGAGATATCGAGCCGTCGCTCTGTCCGGACTCGAAGAACGACATCGGTCGCATCCGCAGACGGCTGATGCGGCCGGCTCCTGAGTGGCGGGTCGAATCGTCGGCCGGCACCGCCGAGCCGGCAAGGATGAACTGCCCGGCCTCCCGGCGTTCATCGACTGCTCGCCGGACGTAGTTCCAGATCCGTGGCTCGACCTGCCACTCGTCGATGAGGCGCGGCGTATTGCCCTCGAGGATCAAGCCGGGGTCGACGGCGGCGGCTGCCCGAGCCCGCTCGTCGATGTCGAGTAGGACTTCGCTCGCGGTCGCCTGCCGTGCCGTCTCGGTCTTGCCACAGGCCTTTGGACCCTCGATCAGGACGGCACCGCTGGTTCCTAGCTTGTGCCTCAGCTCGTCGTCTATTACGCGCGCGTGGTAGGTCCACTCGGTCAACGGCACGATTGTAAGACATACAACGGCACGATTGCAAGATATTTAGCGGCACGATTGTAAGAAATCGAGCGGCATGAATGTAAGAGCTCGCCGCTCCAGCGGCGGTCGGGATCTACCCCGCTAAGCCCGCCCGGCAGCCATCTCCACCCGCTCCTCCGCCGTGGCGAAGAGGTAGCGGTCGATTTCGGTTAGGCCGTGGAGGTCGTGGACGTCCTCGTCGAGGTAGGGGACGCGGATTACGCAGCTGGTGCGGAGCTCGTTGGCGAGGTGGTCGATGTTGCGGGCGTCGCGCTCGGCCAGGGCCTGATAGTCGGCGAAGTTGTCGGCCACGCGCTTGGCGAGGTTGGGGTCCTCGAGTTTCTCCTCCAGGGCCGCCGGTAGGTCGTTGACCTCGGCCTGTAGCTCGTCGGCGGGATAGTGGACCTTGTTGACGATCACGCCGCCGAAGGGCAGCTTCGCCTCGACCAGTTTGCGGTGGAAGTAGACGGCCTCGTCGATCGGCTCGCCCTGGGGCCCGCAGACGACGAGGAAGCAGGTCTCGGGGTCGGCGAGCAGCTTGTTGACCCGTTTCGCTCGCGCCTGGAAGCCCTCGACCATGCCGCTGAAGGCGTTGAAGAACTCGGCCAGGTCGGCGATCAGGTCGAAGCCGACGATTTTCTTGAAGACGCTGAGGGCCATCGAGACGCCGCGGCCGGTGACCTTGGCGGCGATGCCGGTCGGCTTCATGAACATCCGCAGCGATTTGCCCTCGATGAACTGGGTCAGTCGTTTCGGCGCGTCGAGGAAGTCAAGCGCGTTGCGGGTCGGCGGCGTGTCGAGGACCAGCAGGTCGAACTCGCCTTCGGTGTGCAGCTCGAACAGCTTCTCCATCGCCATGTACTCCTGCGAGCCGGCCAGCGCGCTGGAGATCTGCTGGTAGATCCGGTTGTTCAGCACCCGGTCGCGCGACTCCTCGTCGGGCGCCTGGCGGGCGATCAGCTCGTCGAAGGTCGCCTTCGCGTCGAGCATCATCGCCCACAGCTCGCCCTTCATCTCGACCCCCTGCTCCTCGATCAGGGCGGGGTCGACCCGCCGCGCCTCGTTGCCCAGCTCCTCCAGACCGAGCGAGTCGGCCAGCCGCTTCGCCGGGTCGATCGTCAGCACGCAGACCTTCAGCCCCTGGGCCGCCATCCCGGTCGCGATCGCCGCCGAGGTGGTGGTCTTGCCGACCCCGCCGGAGCCGGCGCAGATGCAGATCGACTTGCCTTCCAGGACTTCGCCGACCGAGGCCATCAGAGCTTCCCCGCCAGCTTGCGCGCCGCGGCGACGTCGAGCTCGGGCTCGAAGAGGAACGGCAGCGACTTCACCGGCGCCTCGACTCCGCGCTTCAGCCGCGAGAGCTGCTGGCGCTGGGAGCGGGCGCGGCCGTACTCCGAGAGCGCCGCTCGCGCCGCCGCCCTGGCGGCCCCGGTTTCGTTCTCGGCCAGCGCGGTGAGCACCTCTGCCTCACGCTTTTTGAACCGCTCTGGGTAAAGCCCGTTGAGGTAGACGCGGTCGACCGCGACGCCGACCTCGTCGCGCAGGTCCTTCTCCAGCGCCATCGACTCGTTGACCGGCATCTCCTCCGGCAGGGCGACGATCGCGGTGCCGGTGTGCTCGTGGTCGGTGATGAAGCGGTCGAGGGTTTCGGCCTGGGAGTGGATCGGGCCGACGCGGGCGATCGAGGCGAAGGTGCGCGGCGTCTGCAGGAAGCCGACGCCGTGCCCGGTCGCCGGCGCGTCGACGATCACCAGGTCGTACTTGCGGCCCTGCTTCACCTTGCGGTCGAGCTGGGCCAGCTCCCAGATCTTGCCGATCGTGACCAGCTCCTTCAGCCCCGGCGTCGCCGCGGCGAGGTAATTGAAGATGCGGCTGCGGAAGAGCATGTCCCGCATCGCCCGCACCTTCAGCTGTAGCAGCACGTACTCGCGCATCGACTCGTCGGGGTCGATCGAGATCGACCAGAGGTTCTCCTCCATCTCGACCTCGTGGAAGCCGACCTCGGCGTGTTCGAACATCCGCGAGGCGTTCTCCTGCTGGGCGACCTCGCAGACGATCGTCCGCTTGCCTTCGGAGGCGGCGCGCAGCCCCAGCGCGACCGCGACCGTCGTCTTGCCGACGCCACCCTTGCCGGTGACGATCACGAGTCGCTTGTCTAGAAGGTCGGGGATTGGCTGATTCCTAGCAATTTCGGGGGCTGGCAGGAAAAGCGGGGTTCCATACGAATATCCGCGCAATGGGATTTCTAAGCCGCAAGAAGCCGAAGCCTGAACCTGTCGACATTCATGAGGAGCGTCCTATGGAGGACGAGCTTCAGGGTATGGAAGAAGCCGTACCCGAGCGCCCGGTTGACGAAGCGCCGATCGTCGACGAGCAGCCCACGACCGTCTTCGAGGCTGTCGCTCCTGAGGTCGAGGAGGAAGAGGAGGCTCCCCTCGACGTGGAGGAGCCCAGCGTCTCCGTGGAGGAGCCCGATGTCTCCGAGCCCGATGACGAGGGTGACGGGCGGATGAAGGCGGTCGACCTGATCGCGCCCACCCGGCTCGACTTCCTGAACGACAAGGCTGAGGCTGAGGAGCGGCCGGTGAAGACCGCGGAAGTGATCGCCTTCGCCAACCAGAAGGGCGGGGTCGCGAAGACGACCACGACCCTGAACCTGGCCGTCGCCTTCGCCGAGTCCGGCTACCGCGTGCTTTGCATCGACCTCGACCCGCAGGGGAACCTGACGATGAGCCAGGGGATCGACCCCGACAAGGTCGAGAAAAGCCTCTACGACGTGCTCGTCAACGACATGCCGATCTCGGAGATCATCCTCAAGCGGGAGATCGACATCGCCGTCGCCTCGATCGACCTGGCCGGTGCCGAGATCGCGATGAGCACCAAGATCGGCCGCGAGCGCTCGCTGGAGAAAGCGCTGAAAGAGGTCGAGGGGGACTACGACTTCGTCTGCATCGACACCCCGCCGAGCCTCGGTCTGCTGACGATCAACGCCCTCACCGCGGCGAACAAGGTGATCGTCCCGGTCCAGTGCGAGTACCTCTCGATGCGCGGTTTGGTCCAGCTCCAGAACACCCTGCGGATGATCCAGGAGAACCTCAACCCCGACGTCCGGATCGAGGGGATCCTGCCGACGATGCTCGACTCGCGGACGATCCACGCCAAGGAGGCGGTGGAGATCCTCGAGGAGAACTTCGGCGACCTCGTTTTCCAGTCCCGGATCAAAAAGGCGATCAAATTCGCCGAGGCGCCCGTCAAAGGGTCCTCCGTGCTCAAGTACGATTCAGACTCGAGCGCGGCGAACTACTACCGGGAGCTGGCGAAGGAGGTTCTGTCCCATGGCTCGGCGTAACAAGCGGGCGAGCATGCGTGAGGGTCCGCTGTCCGACCTCTTCCGGTCGACCTCTGACGACGCTCCGATCGATCCGCCGGAGGCGCCTCGCTACGGGCGCGACGATCCGGCCGAAGCGAAGAAGACCGAGGAGGAGCCTGGTCCCGCCCCCCGCGAGGAGGCGCCCCCGGTCGAGGCTGACGAGAGCCCCGCGGTCTACGACCAGGAAGAGCTCGAGACCTCTACCGAGTCCGCGCCTGAGCGGCTGAAGCGGGTCTTCAACGAGGAGCCCGCCCCCCGGCGCGAGCAGTTCCAGCCGGAAAAACCGAAGTACGGCCGCGACGAGCCCGCTTACGAGCCGCCTGGCAGCGGCGAGCCGCACCAGCCGGTGATCAAAGTCGTCGGCGTCGGCGGTGCCGGCGTCAACGCGGTCAACCGGATGGTCGACGCCCGCATCCCCGGGATCGAGTTCATGGCCGTCAACACCGATCTTCAGTCGCTGCAGCTCTGTGTCGCTGACGTCACCGTCCACATCGGCGACGAGCAGACGCGCGGCCTCGGCGCCGGCGCTGACCCGGACGTCGGTCACCGCTCCGCCTTCGAGGAGCAGGACAAGATCAAGCGTCTGTTGAAGGGCTCCGACATGGTCTTCGTTGCCGCCGGCGCCGGCGGCGGCACGGGATCCGGCGCCGCTCCGGTCGTCGCCCGCCTCGCCCGCGAGGTCGGCGCGCTGACGGTCGGGATCGTCACCAAGCCGTTCAGCTTCGAGGGCAGCCGCCGCGGCACCCAGGCCGACAAGGGCATCGAGGAACTGGCCGCCGAGGTCGACACCCTGATCGTCGTCCCCAATGACCGCCTGCTCGAGGTGCTCGACCAGCAGACCTCGATGGTCGAGGCCTTCAAGGTCGCCGACGACGTCCTTCGCCAGGGCGTGCAGGGCATCTCCGACCTGGTCACGCTGCCCGCGGTTATTAACCTCGACTTCGCCGACGTGCGGACGATCATGGCCGACGCCGGCCGTGCCCTGCTCGGGATCGGTATGGCCTACGGCGACGAGCGCGCCGTGCTGGCCGCCGAAAAAGCGATCTCCTCGCCGTTGCTTGAGACCTCGATGGAGGGCGCTCGCTCGATCCTGCTCTCGATCACCGGTGGCGCTGACCTCTCGCTGGTCGAGGTCTCCGAGGCGGCCAAGGTGGTCGGCGAGGCCGCCCACCCCGACGCCAACATCATCTTCGGCGCCAACGTCGACGAGGAGCTCTCCGACCAGATTTGGGTCACTGTCGTCGCCACCCGCTTCGACGGTCGGCCGCAGCCACAGCGCCGCGCCGCCGAGCCGACGATCCGCCGCACCAAAGACGCGGATGCCGGTCGCCGGGGACGCGGTGGCGACCGCGAGCTCGGCATCGACGTCCCCGAGTTCCTCCCCGGCTGAGCGCGGGCCCCCCATGCGAGGGGTCGTCGCAGCCGGGCATCCGCTTACCGCCGAGGCCGGCGCCTCGGTCCTGCGCGAGGGCGGCAACGCGGTTGACGCCGCCGTCTGCGCGGTGCTCGCCTCCTTCGCGGTCGAGAGCCCGCTGACTGGGTTCGGCGCCGGCGGTCACATGATGGTGCACGAGAGCGGCGAGACGACGCTGGTCGACTTCTTCGTCGCCGCCCCCGGGCTCGACGGGATCGAGCGCGAAACCGAGCTGGTGCCGGTCCCGGTTCGCTTCGACGCCGAGACGACGCAGACGTTCTACGTCGGGCCGGCCTCCTGCGGCGTGCCCGGCACGGCGGCTGGTCTGGCGCACGCCCTGGAGCGCTTCGGCTCGATGGCCATGGCCGACCTGGTTGGCCCCGGGATCAGGCTCGCCCGCGAGGGGGCGCCGATCAACATCGGCCAGGCCTACATCCTCGAGATCCTCGCCCCGATCCACGAGCGGATGGAGGGCACGCGCGAGCTCTACGCGCCCGACGGCCGGTTCCTGGGGGAGGGGGACGTCTTCCGCTTCCCCGAACTGGCCGAGGCGCTGGAACGGTTCGCGGCCGAGGGGGCCGAGCCCTTCTACCGGGGAGAGCTGGCGGCCCGGATCAGCGAGTTCGTCGTCGAGCACGGGGGCACGCTTGGGCCCGGCGACATGGCCGCCTACCAGGCGATCGAGCGGCCGCCGATCGCGGCGCCCTTCCGCGGCGCGGAGGTGCTGACCAACCCGCCGCCCTCCTCGGGCGGGATCCTGATCGCCTACTGCCTCGGGCTGCTCGAGCGCTTCGGCGAGCGCAGCGGACCCGAGCAGCTGGTGCTGGCGATGGAGGCGGCCAACGACCGCCGCGACCTCGCCTTCGCCGAGGCCCTCTACGAGGAGGGGATGGAGGCCGGTTTCCTCGATCCCGCCGGGCTCGACCTCGCCGCCGCCGACCTGCTCGGCTCGACCACCCACATCTCCGTCCTCGATGCGAACGGCAACTGCGCCAGCGTCACCTGCTCCAACGGCTCCGGCTCCGGCGTGCTGGTTCCGGGTACCGGCGTGATCGTCAACAACATGCTGGGCGAGGAGGACCTCAACCCGGCCGGCTTCCACAGCATCGCGCCGGGACGGCGGGTGCCGTCGATGATGGCGCCGACCGTCGTCCTGCGGGATGGGGAGGTGGTGATGGCCGTCGGCAGCGCCGGCTCGAACCGGATCCGCTCGGCGATCCTGCAGACGGTGGTGCGCGCGGTCGAGCAGGGGTACCCGGTGGCGGCAGCGGTGGAAGCGCCGCGCCTTCACTTCGAGCAGGGAATCGTCCAGGCGGAGAAGGGCGTCGACCCCGACGCCCTCACCCGCATGGAGGAACGCGGTTGGAAGGTGGCCCGCTGGCCCTCGCTCAACCTCTTCTTCGGCGGCACCCAGGCGGTCGCGCGCGACCCCCGCACGGGGGAGCTGAGTGGCGGCGGCGACCCCCGCCGCGCCGGAGCCGTCGCCTACGCCTGATCGCGTGGTTCTTTTGTCCGGATATGGAGGACAAAGGAACCACGCGACCGGTTGAGGCGTGAGAATGGCCGCCATGGCGACGGCTCCCGAGATCGATTTCGCGGCCGAGGGACTGCTCGACGAGTTGGAGGGCGAGGCCCGCGAGGCGCGGCTGGACCTGCTGCGGCGGCTCAGCGCCGAAGGCGTTCCGCTCGAGGACCTGCGCGACGCGGTCGGCGCCGGCCGGCTCGCCCTGCTGCCGGTCGAGCGGGCGCTGGCCGGGTCCGGCCGCCGCTACACCGCCCGCGAGATCGCCGAGACGGTCGGCATTGGCCTCGAGCAGCTGCGCCGCTTCAGCGCCGCGCTCGGCGTCCCCTACACCGACCCCGACGAACCGCGCGGCACCGAGGCCGACCTGGAAGCGGCGCGGCGGATGAAAGCCTTCCTCGACGCCGGCCTGCCGGAGGAGGGGATGCTGCAGGTGGCGCGGACGATCGGGATGGGGACCTCGCGGATCGCCGAGGCCAACCGCGAGCTGGTGATCCGCACCCTGACTCAGCCCGGCGACAGCGAGCGCGACGTCGCCCTCCGCTTCGCCGCGGCGGCCGAGGCGATGATGCCGCTTGTCGGGCCGACCGTCGTCCACGCCCTGCAGGCGAACATGCTGGAGCAGATCCGCCGCGACGTGATCGGCCACGCCGACCTCGCCTCGGGGGCGATCGGCGGCACCGCCAACCTCACCGTCTGCTTCGCCGACCTGGTCGAGTTCACCCGCCTCGGCGAGGAGATCCCGGCCGAGGAGCTGGGCCTCGTCGCCGGCAGGCTGGAGGAGATGGCGAGCGCCGTCGCCGAGCCGCCGGTGCGGCTGGTGAAGACGATCGGCGACGCGGTGATGTTCGTCTCCCCCGAGCCCGAGCCGATGCTGCGCGCCGCCCTGGCGCTGATCGCCGCGGCCGAGGCCGAAGGAGAGGAGTTCCCCTGGTTACGTGCGGGCCTAGCCTGCGGCTCCGTCCTGCCCCAGTCCGGCGACTACTACGGCCGCCCGGTCAACCTAGCCAGTCGCGTCACCGGCGTCGCCCGTCCGGGCAGCGTCGTAGTCGACGCCGCCGTCAAGGAGGCGGCGGGGGAGGGCTTCGACTACACCTACATAGGCGAACGGCGACTGAAGGGGATCGACCAAAAGGTGAAGCTGTTCCGGGCGCGCTTGGCGGGTCAGAAGGGCTAGTGGTGGGAGGGTGCCGGTGGGGGTGTCCCGGGCGCACCTCCGCCGCGTTAATCGCAATCTGCTGGCGCCTCAAGCGTCTGTGGCGCGGCTCCATGCTGAGTGCCCGGGACACCCCCACCGGCACCCTCTTTCGGCAGCTTCCGAAGGACGTGTATCGGCGAAACCGTAAAAACGTGCGCTATACGAACTCTTTTACGGTTTCGCTGAGTAGCTGAATCTTCAGATGCTGTCGAGAGGTGGGACGGGTGCCCCTCTCACAGAGGCTTCTGAGACCACGGTGGCGCCCAGCACTCCGCCCAGCTGCGCGACGGTCTCTGAGAGAGGGGCACCCGTCCCTCCCAACCACCAGCCCTAAAGCGGCTTGCGCGCGGAAACCAGGAGGTTGTAGAAGAGCTCGGCGGGGAGGTAGGGCTCGAGCACTTTGGTGTCGACCTTCTGCAGGGCGATGTAGCTGCGGAAGGCGAAACGGCGCCAGCCGAAGGAAATCGATTCCGGCTCGGCGCTCGACTCGACCGTGCGCAGGCCCCAGCCCCAGGCATTGGAGAGCAGCTCCTCGCCGCCTACGTGGCGGTGCTCGAAGCCGCCGTCGCGCAGCAGGCGGCGCAGGTCGGCCGGGGCGAAGGCGTGGACGTCGACCTCGGCCTCGAGCGAGTGGTCGTGGGACTGGTCGCCTTCGGCGACGGCTCGCTCGTCGGCGCCGATCGCCCGCCGCCAGAGCGGCGCCAGGGTCAGGCCGGCGCGCTTCGGCAGCGCCGCCAGCGTGTCGCCGTAGCGGGAGGGCTCGCCGGCGAAGGCGATCATCCCGCCCGGCCGCAGGACGCGGCGGAATTCGGCGAAGGCTTTGTCGAGGTCGGGGATGTGGTGCAGCACGGCGTGGCCGAAGACGAGGTCGAAGCTTTCGTCCTCGAAGGGCAGCACCTCGGCCTCGGTCTCGACGGTCGTTACTTCGTCGAGGCCCAGCGCCTCAGCCGTCGCCGCCAACCGCTTCAGCATCCCGGGCGAGATGTCGGTCGCGGTCAGCCGCTCAATCACCCCGAGCTGGACGAGGTTGAGCGAGAAGTAGCCGGTCCCCGAGCCGATCTCCAGGGCATCGCCGAAAGAGCGGCCCCTGAGCCCGCCCAGCGCCTTGACCAGCTTGAGGCGGACCTGGCGCTGGCCGATGTCGCCGAAGTCGATGCCCCACTTGGCGTCGTACTCCTCGGCGGCGGCGTCGTGGTAGCGGGTGTTGACGTCCTTGATGTGTTCGTGAGTGGCGGTGGGGGAGGCTGGCATGGAGCGGAACTCTAATAGCGTCCCGCCCGTGGAGCGCGAGTACGTCCAGCTCAACCAGCCCGCCGGGGTGCCGCCGCTGCCGCTGACCGGCGAGCGGACGCTGCCCGACGTGCCCGAGGAGAACTACTGGTACCGCCGTCACCTGGTCGTCTACGAGTGGATCGCCGAGCGGGTGAAGGGGAAGCGCGCGGTCGACATGGCCTGCGGCGAGGGGTACGGCTCAAACGTCCTCGCCGGCGCCGCGGCGAGCGTCGTCGGCGTCGACGCCAACCCCGAAGCCCACGAGCACGCCCGGCTCCGCTACCGGCGCCCCAACCTGCGCTTCGAGCGTGACCTGGTCGAAAGCTTCGCCGAGCCCTGCGACGCCGTCGTCTTCCTGCAGACGATCGAGCACGTCCAGGATCCGGACGCGATCCTCGAGCACTTCAAGTCGATGCTGGCGCCGGGCGGAGTCGCCTTCGTCTCGACTCCGAACCTCCTGACCCTGGCGCCGCCCGGAGCGGAGAAGTCCGACAACCCCTGGCACGTGAAGGAGTACCGGGCCGAGGAGTTCCGGGGGCTCTGCGAGCCGCACTTCGCCCGGGTCGAGATGCTCGGCCTCTTCCACGCCGGCAAGCTGCGCGCCCACGAGCTGGCGATCAGGCTCGGCTGGGACACGGTCCACAAACGCCTGCGCCTGACCAAGCCCTTCTACGACCGCTTCACGCCGGCGATCGCCGCCTCCGACTTTCGCCTGCGCGAAGGCGACCTCGACCGCGCCCTCGACTTCCTCGCGGTCTGCCACGCGGAGTAATGAGCCGAGAGGGGACCGCCGGGGACCTGGCGATTGTCCTGCACAGCCACATGCCCTACGTCGAGGGCTTCGGCACCTACCCGTTCGGCGAGGAGTGGCTGTTCGACGCGGTGATCCGCTCCTACCTGCCGGTGCTGGAGATGGCGCGCGACCTGACGATGACGGTGACGCCCGTGCTTGCCGACCAGTTGGAGGACGCGGGCGCCGCCGAGCGGCTGCGCCGCTTCCTGGTCGAGTGGCGGATCGGCGCCGCCGAGGCCGACCTGGAGCAGGTGCCGCCGGAGTGCCGTGCCGCCTGCGAAGGCGAGCGCGAGCGCTACCGCCACGCGCTGGAGCTGCTCGACGCGGCTGGCGGCGACCCGCTGGCGCCGTTCCAGCGCGCCGCCGCCGAGGGCCGGATCGCGCTTGCCGCCTCCTCGGCGACCCACGCGGTGCTGCCGTTGCTGGCGACCCGGCAAGGGCTGCGCCTGCAGCTCGACGCCGGCATCCGCTCCCACCGCCGCCGCTTCGACTGGGAGGGCGGCTTCTGGCTGCCGGAGTGCGCCTACGTCCCCGGCCTGGAGTGGCGGCTCGCGGAACAGGGAGTGGAGTGGTTCTGCGTCGACCAGAGTGCCCACGACGAGCCGCTGGAGGCGCTGGCGCCGGTCGCGACCCAGGCCGGGCCGGTGGCGCTGCCGATCGACTGGGAGGCGATCTCCTGGCTCTGGTCGCTCGGCGGCTACCCCTCCGACCCGGCCCACGCCCAGTTCGCCGGCAAATCGCTGCGTGGGATCAGGATCTGGCGGGTGGGGGGCGGCGCCTACGACCCGGCCGCCGCCGAGGCGGCGGCCCGGCGTCAGGCGGACGAGTTCCTCGTTGCCGCCGCGGCGCGCCTTCGCGCCTATGCCGATAGCCGCGACCGCCGCGGCCTGCTGGTCTTCGCGATCGACACCGAGTTGCTCGGGCACTGGTGGTCGGAGGGCCCGATCTGGCTGCGCGCGGTGCTGGAGGGGGCGGAGGCGGCCGGCGTTCGCCTGGTCACCATCCCACAGGCCCTGGCCGAGCACGAGCCGGTGGAGCGGCCGCCGCGCGCTTCGACCTGGGGCGAGGAGAAGGACCTGCGCACCTGGGACTCGCCGCCGGTCGCCGACCTCGCCACCGGTGCCCGCCGGCTGGAGCTGCGGCTGCTGCGGGCGGTCGCCGGGGGGCTGCGGGGCGCCGCTCTGGAACGGGCCGCGCGCGAGCTGCTCGCCGCCCAGGCGAGCGACTGGGCCTTCCTCGACCAGCGTAAGCAGGCGGGCGACTACGCCTACCGGCGGGCCACCGATCACGGCGAGGCGATGTTGCAGGCCATAGACTGCGGCGGCGCCACCGACTCGCGAATGCGATCACTCGCCCCGGATCTCAGCATCGCTCCCCTCTTGGAGCCTTGAAGACCACCCCGGACAAGCCACCCACTTGACCCGCGTACTGATTCTCTCCTGGGAGTACCCGCCGCTGATCGAGGGTGGCCTGGCGCGGCATGTCCGCAAGCTCTCCGAGGCGCTGGTCGAGCGCGACGTCGAGGTCCACGTGCTGACCCGCGGCGGCGAGGAGTCGCCGGCGACCGAGCGCCGGGGCGGGGTGATCATCCACCGCATCCGCGAGCCGAAACGACCGACCGACCTCGGCGAGTTCGTCGCCTGGGTCGAGCGGATGAACTCCGACATGCTCGCCGCCGGGGTCGAGCTCGGCGACCGCTACAGCTTCGACCTCGTCCACGGCCACGACTGGCTCGTCGCCAACGCCTGCGACCACCTCGCCAAGCGCTTCGACGCGCCCTTGGTTACGACGATCCACGCCACCGAGTACGGTCGCCACCAGGGCTGGGTCGACAAGCACCCGCAGACCTACATCCACGGGGTCGAGCGCTGGATCACCAACCGCTCGCACCGGGTCATCACCTGCTCCCACTACATGCGCGAACAGGTGGCCGACATCTTCGGTGTCGAGGAGGCGCGGATCAGCGTCATCCCGAACGGGATCGACCCCGACGACCTGCCGGAGCAGCCGGCCGAGGACCTGGCGCGGCTGCGCTCCGAGTTCGCCTCCCCAGACGAGAAGCTGGTTCTGCTGATCGGCCGCCTCGTCTACGAGAAGGGCTTCCAGCTGGCGCTGGAGGCGATGCCGCGGGTGCTCGAGGAGGCGCCCGGGACCCGCTTCCTGGTTGCCGGCTCGGGCACCCACGAGGCGGAACTGAAGCGCCAGGCGGAGGAGCTGGGGCTGATGGAGCACGGCACCTTCCTCGGCTGGATCGGCGACGACGTCCTGCATTCGCTCTACCGGATCGCCGACCTGACCGTGGTCCCCTCGATCTACGAGCCCTTCGGCCTGGTGGCGCTGGAGGCGATGGCCTCCGGCTGCCCCTGCATCGTCGCCGACACCGGCGGCCTGCGCGAGGTGGTCCCGCACGAGGAGGCCGGTCTGCGTTTCCGCGCCCACGATCCCGAAGCGCTGGCCGAGGTCGCGATCCGCGTCCTCTCCGACGACGAGCTCGGCCGCCGCCTCGTCGCCGAAGCCTACGAGCACCTGCGCCGCTTCGACTGGGGCGACGTCGCCGAGCAGACCGCGGCGGTCTACGCCGACCTGGCCGGCGCGAAGACGGCCTAAAAGCGCTTCGCCGCGCTTAGCAGTCGCCCCTGTGTCGCCGCTGCAGGGTTCGCTCGCTGATGCTGAAGTTGCCCTCCGCCGGGTTGCCTGGGTTCCAGTGGATGCCCTCCAGCAGCTCGACGGGGGAGACGGCGAGAGCGCCGGCGAGCTTCATCAGGGTGTCGACGCGAGCCAGGCGGGTGCCGTTCTCGAGCATCCCGATCTCGGTTCGGTGCAGCGCGGCGAGCGCGCCCAGTTCTTCCTGGGACATCGCCGCGCGGCGGCGGCAGCGGTGGAGGTTGCGTCCGAACTTGGTCGCGACCTCCTCGGATCGAAGTCTCCCGTCAGGGGCCATGACCCCAGCTTTACGGCAGGAATTCATTGTCGGCCAGACAATACGTGTCTGCCCGGCGGATGTTCGGATCCGCGCCGCTTAGGAAGCCGAACGATTGAGGAAGTCGACCTGCTGCTGCTTGCGCAGGATCAGGTGCTCCATCAGGTGCTCGAGAGCCTCCGATCGGCCGTCACGGCCAGTCGGCTCGATCGCTTCCTGCAGGGCTTCGACCGCGGCTTCCTCGCAGGTGACCAGCCATTCGAGGGCGGCTTTGACGCCCTTCTCGTAGCGGAGCTCCGCCACCTCCGTCGTCGGCTTGCCGCCGAAGGAGACGATCTTTTCGATCAGGCGGCGTGCGTCGGCGAGCTCCGAGTCGCCGAACTCGGTCAGCTTCGAGCCAAGCGCCTGCGCCTCGATTCCGGTCAGGCTGGAGGCGGTGATCGAGTACTGCAGGGCGGAGCGGTACTGCAGTTCGAGGGCGGCGTTTAGGCGCTTGACCGCCTCCTTCTCGTCGAGCTGCTCTTCCTTGTCGGGCATGGCCCTGGCCTACCCGCGAAGGCCGTGCGTTACTCGTCGTGCCTGGGAAGCTCGGGCGGCCGCATCGTCGTCCAAGCCTCGGGATCCGGCTCCACCGGTCGCTCCCAGCGCAGCTCCCGCGGCTCCTCGCGCATGCGGATGATCCGGGCCGGGATGCCGCCCACCACCGCGTTCGCCGGCACGTCCTTGGTGACGACCGCGTTGGTGCCGATCACCGAGTTGTCGCCGATCCGCACCCCGCGGAGGATGCAGGCGCCGTAGCCGATCCAGACGTTGTTGCCGACCTCGACGTCGCGCTTGTAGATGCCCTGCAGCCGGATCGGCCGCTCGACCTCGACGACGCCGTGGTCGAAGTCGATGAACATCGCCCGGTCGGCGATCACGCACTCCGCGCCGATCCGCACCCGCTGGTAGGCGGAGATCGTGCACTCCTGCCCCATCACCGTTTTCTCGCCGACCTCGACGACGCCCTCGTGGCAGCGGATCTTGGTCCCGTCGCCGATCCAGACGAAGCGGCCAAAGCGGATCTCACCGGCGGGCTCGATCTTCAGTTCCAGGCCGCGGCCGAGGAACAAGGGGCCATCGGAGCGCCAGCGCCAGCCGGCCTGGGTCAGTAGGCGGCGCCAGAGGTAGCGCCAGAAGAGCCGCGCGTAGCGCGGGGTCAGCATCCGGTTGCGGGCCAGGAAGCGGAGCACAGCGGGGCAACTTTAGAGGTCGTCCGGGAAGCCCCACGCACGCCTGGCGGCGCCGGACACGTCGCGGGGCGTCGTCCTCGGTCGGCCAAATAGCGCTGCTATTCGGCCTCCCTCCGTCCTACCCCCGCTCGGTCCGGCCCTCGCCAGCCGCACGCGCGGCTTCCCGGACGACCTCTTAGACTCACTCGCGCGTGACCGACGTCGCCAAATCCGCCCCGCTCGCCGAGCGCCTCGTCGCCGGCGAAAAGCGGGCGCTGGCGCGGGCGATAACGCTGATCGAGTCGGACGACCCCGCTGGCTGGGATCTCGTTCGCGAGGTCTACCCGCGGACCGGCAAGGCCCGCATCATCGGCTTCACTGGGCCGCCCGGGGTCGGCAAGAGCACCCTGATCGGCGCGCTGACCGGCGAGTTGCGCAAAGCCGAGCGCGAGGTGGCGGTGCTCTCGATCGACCCCTCGAGCCCCTTCACCCGCGGCGCCCTGCTCGGCGACCGCATCCGCCTCACCGACCACTTCCTCGACCCCGGCGTCTTCATCCGCTCGATGGCCTCGCGCGGTGCCCTCGGCGGCCTCTCCGAGGCGGCGCTGCAGGTGGCGCTGATCATGGACGCTGCCGGCAAAGACGACGTCCTGATCGAGACCGTCGGCGTCGGCCAGGCCGAGATCGACATCGTCGACCACGCCGACACGATCGTGCTGGCGCTGATGCCCGGCTCGGGCGACTCGATCCAGGCGCTGAAGGCGGGGGTGATGGAGATCCCCGACGTGATCGTCGTCAACAAGGCCGACCACCCGATGACCGACACGATGGTGCGCGAGGTGCGCGGCGTCCTCGCCCTCTCGCAGGACCCCGAGGGCTGGAAGGTGCCGATC